>JBCCRV010000796.1:0-3048 GCA_039201085.1 Myxococcota bacterium
CATCGACCTGAGTGCCGTTCGCTCCGAGGGCTACAGCTTTCAGATCGAGTTGACCTACCGTGCCCTTCGTCGCGGCTTTCGCATCGAAGAGGTGCCCATCGTCTTTGTCGATCGGCGCGCCGGCCAGAGCAAAATGAGCCGGCGTATTTTCGCCGAAGCGGTGATGATGGTTCCGAAGCTGCGTCTCGACGCGATTCGCGGAGAGCTATGAGCGAGCCCGCGCGGCTTGAAGCGGCTTTTGCCGCCTTCGACGCGGCGAACGCCCTCGATCCAAACTCGGAAGACGACCAGCCGAAGGAGCTCCTCTACGCGCGGCGCATGACGGAAGCCCTTCGCGCCTTTGCACCGGGCGCCAGTGAGGTGCTTGAGCTTGCGGCGCGCGCCCAGCATCTCGAGCGCTGGAAGATCGCGCGCAGCGAGTATCCCATGGACCGGCCCGGGTACCTTCGATGGCGGCAGGAGCTTAAGAAGCGCCATGCGGCCCGGGCGGGCGAGATCTTGGAGCGGGTGGGCTACGACGCGCCGCTCATCGAACGCGTGCAGACGCTACTGATGAAGAAGGGCATCAAGGCGGACGCAGACGTTCAATGCCTTGAAGACGTCATCTGCTTGGTTTTCCTGCGCCACTACTGGAACGACTTTCGCCTCAAGCACGACGAAGCGAAGCTCATTAACATCGTGCGCAAGACCTGGAAGAAGATGAGCCCGGCCGGGCATGAAGCGGCCCTCAAGCTTGAGTTCGACGAGCCGTCAAAGGCGATCCTTCAAGCCGCCCTCGCCGAGTGAGGCCTGCAAGCGGTGCGTCGCGTGGCGGAAACCGCGGTCGGCGCCGTTTCACGCGCCCCATGGCTGCGCTCTCGGAGTCGCGGTCTAGGCGAACAGTTTGTTCGTGCAGCGCGCCTTGACAGGGTGCTGCGGGTGAGCGTTCTCTCGCCCAGGATGCCCGCTATTTCTTCGTGCCGCCGGAGTGCTCGGTGAACCTTAATGCCCTCGAGGTGTTCGTTCGGGTGGGTGAGCTGGGCAGCTTTTCGCGTGCGGCGACCGATCTGGGCCTCGCCAAGTCCACCGTCAGCCAGCGCGTGGCCGATCTCGAGGCGGAGCTCGGCGTGCAGCTTCTGGCGCGAACGACCCGAAGCGTCGGGCTCACGGAGGCCGGCAAGCGCCTCTGCGAACGCGGCCGGCGGATTTTGGACGCCGCCTCCGAAGCGGCCCACGAGGTTTCCGAGCTTCATTCGACGCCCGTTGGCCATCTTCGGGTGACGGCCCCCGTGTCCTTCGGGCGCCGCTACATCGGCAAGGTGGTGGCGGATCTCCTTTCGGAGCATCCGCAGCTTTCGATCGACGTCGATCTGGAAGACCGCGACGCGGACCTGATTCTTGAACGCTACGACATTGCCGTTCGCGTCGGCGAGCTGCCGTCCTCGACTCTGAGCGTGCGAAAGGTAGGCCGAGCGCGCTGGTATCCGGTCGCTTCGCCAAGCTACCTCGACAAGCAGGGGCGGCCTTCGGTCCCCGAAGACCTGCACGACCATGAGTGCTTGCTCTTTTCCCATCGGCGTCGTCCGGCGATTTGGACCTTCAGCGGCGAGGATGGGGGGCCGCCATTCGATCTGCGCGTTCAAGGCCGGTTCGTGGCCAACCACGGCGACCTGCTCGCGGACACGGCGGCGGCGGGCCACGGCGTCGCGTGGCTCCCGGACTTCATCACCGAGCACTACCTCCGTTCCGGCGAGCTCGAGCGCGTTCTCGAGCCCTTTTGCGAGACCGAAGCCCCGATTCAGCTCGTCTTTCCGGACCGCCGGCGGCGAACGCTGAAGGTGGCCCTCTTCGTGTCCGCCCTCGAGGCGAGCTTCCGCACCCGTTCTTCGACGCGTGAATGACGCGAACTACCCGCGAAACGGACGACAGGTTGCCAGCGCCACCGAGACGCCGAGTTCGAGCGAGATAGGAACCGCACGAATGGGAAAGGTCGTGACCGGTGGCGTCAACGTTCCGCGCATGAGCGAGAGCGAGCGTGCGAAAGGCAACTGGGTTGTCGAGGCGTCGTGATCGCAGTCATCTTCGTTGGAGATGTACAGGGTTGTGCTGGAGTCTCTCCGATCGACCAACAGGACCTCTGGGCCCGAGCGGGTGAAACGAACCTGGTCGACGTCATTCCAGGGATCGAAGAAGGGCGTGATGTAGCGGCCGACGCTCGTGCCTTCGCTGGCGATGCCGTCCATAAAGACGTCAACGATGCGAGTGTTCGCGAGGCGGTTGGCCGCATCGAGGCTCCCGTCGCTCGCAAGGAGGTCGTAGTTCAAGTCCCCCGCGAATGCGGAGACCGTGCTCGCGATCGGCGCGGCGACCACGGCCGGCTCGGTGACCGTGAGGGATGTGACCCAGCGGACCGAAGCGGAGTCGGCCTCGACCATAATGATGCGCGTGTCGAAGGCCGTGCGAACCGCCACCGCAATGCCGTCGTCCACGCGTACGGCGTCGTCAACGTTGAAGAACCCGCTGAGCCCGGACTGAAAGACGATGCCGTCCGTCGAGCCCACGTTGATGCGGTAGATGCCGAGTTCGCCGCCGAGGAGGCCCACCGCCGTGACCTCCGACGTCGTGGCTTCGACGATGGCCCCCAACTGGTCCGCAAAGGTCACATCAAAGGCCGATGCGGTGGCGTCTCGAAGGCGGATGAGAAAGCCCTCGGTGATCTGCACGCCGACGGCGTAAGCCACGCCTCCCACGGCGACGATGTCTAGGCACGCACTTCGTCCGCCGCCGCTTGGAATTCGGTGCACGACCGGTTCTTCACCTTCCCTAAGCGCCACGATCATTCCATCGCCGCTGTTGAGCTCCTCCCCGCAGGCGTACACGTAGGCGCCCGCCCGAGCCGCGCCATGAAGCACGAAGTCTGCACCTGGTAGCGAGTTGGCGAGGCTCGGCGGAAGGGGAATGACAAGCCCCATGTCCGCGTCGGGCGATGCGTCCGTTGCGGAGTCCGGCGGCGCGTCCTCCACCGCCGCGTCCCCATCTAGCGTGGCGTCGGCCGGTTCTGCGTCGCCG
>JBCCRV010000797.1:0-3046 GCA_039201085.1 Myxococcota bacterium
CTTGAAATGTGCCTACATTCCTGCGTCGTTGTTCCTTGTCCTCGAATAACAGGACGAACGCCGCAGGCTCAGTTCAAAATGAAGGCGGTCTAGACGGGCCGACCGGAGCGCACGTGATCGACGTCGACACAAATGAATCGAACGGGCCCAAGGGCCGTCCCTCACCCCCGCCGGGCATTCACCTGACGCGGCGCCGGTTTCGCCAGTGAATCACGCTCCGAGATCGGTGTTTCGGCGCCTCATGGGCGCGGGCGGTTGGCGCGCCCGCATCGCCCTTCTGGTGCCGCTTTTGGCGGCGCCGTCCGAATGCGGGCTCGACAGCGAGCGAGGCGAGGGCGAACCCTGCACGCGCCGCGATGACTGCGTGGGCGACTTGGAGTGCACGGGCGGCGTCTGCACGCTTCCCAACACCGGGGATGCCGGCACGGACGGCGGAAGCGACATTGGCGCCGACGAATAGTCGTCAACGGGGCCGCGCGCTTACGTAGATTTCCTTACGATTCAAGAGCCATGACGCGAACGGGCCTATCACTCACCCTATTTGCCTGCCTGGTCGCGGGCTGCGGCGGATCGCCTCCGGGAACCACCGTTGCCGACGCGCAGGAGGTTCAAGCGCCACCCGGCGGCGCCGAAAGCTACACCGCCGAGCCGACCCCTCATCCCGACGCCAACCCCATGCAGGGGACGGCCCTGGCCCTTCTCGAGCGTGAGGGCCTCACGCCGGATGGCCGCTTGGCCCGTGTGGCCGAAGCGATTGTGCCCTTCGCAGGCCAGGAGCCGCTTCCCATGGACGCCATTCGATTCTTTGCGGCGCACTATGGACTGCTGGGTACGCCGCACTTTCTGATTCAGCGCGGCGCATCGTCCACGGCGTTGGCCACCGAACTCGAACGCTTCACGGGACGTCGTGCCTACACGCACGCGGGCGTTGCAGTCGCGGGCGATACGACGGTCGTCGCCTTTGCCCAACGCAACGTTCGCCTTGAACCGCTCGCCCGTCGCCACGCGTCCGGACCGTTCACGTTCCGCGGCACGTTGGGGTCCAGCTACGCCGATCCCGTTCTCGCCTTGACGCCCCCAAACGGGCCGATCGAGCGGCAGCCCCTCGGAGCTGGGCCGGATTTTGAGACCAGCATTCCCGCAAGCACCCGCGGCGTGTACCAAGTCGAGATACTCGCCACGGGCCCCGAAGGCGTCGCTGTTCTCGCCAACGTCCCTGTCTACGTGGGCGAGGCACCGCCGACCTCGGTGCGCCTCGAGCCCGCCGGCGCTGGCGAAGCGGGCAGCGCCGAAGCTGTCGCTGCGTCCCTGCTCGAGCTGCTCAACGACACGCGACGCGCGCGGGGCCTCCCGCCCCTGCAGCGCTATGAACCGCTCGACACCGTGTCCCTTGCCCACAGCCGCGACATGCGCGACGCGGACTTTGTCGGGCATCGTTCGCCAACGACGGGCGACACGGCCGATCGCATCGCCGCCGCGTCGATTCAGAGTGGGCTCATTCTGGAGAACATCGGTCGCGGCTACGGCGCCGCGGAGATTCACCGCTCGCTCATGGAAAGCCCCGGCCATCGCGCCAACCTACTTAACGAGCTCGTCACGCACGTCGGACTCGGCGTGGTCGCCGACGACGAATCGGACAACGCCTTCATCGCCACCCAGGTGCTGATTCGCGTGAACGCCGCCGTCGATCCGGACGAGGCTGCGCGGCAGGTTTTCGACGCGATCAACCGGGCTCGACGGGCCCGAGGGGCCAGCGCCCTCGAATGGGAGCCCAACTTTGCGAGCGCCGCGAAGGAAGGCGCCGAGAGCTACTTCACGGACCCCTCCACCGACCCCCAGGCGATCGTGGACGGTGCATCCCGAAGCCTCCGCCGCTTCGCCATCGCGTATCGCCGCGTTGGGGGGGTGATGACGATTGTGAGCGATCCCCGCGAGGCCGAACGGCTCGAACCGACGTTCGATCCGACGATCGGGTACGTGGGGGTCGGCGCGGCTCAGGGCGATCGGCCCGATACGCCGCCCAACAGCATTGCGATCGTGATCATGCTGGGCTGGTCTCGTTAGGGAGTGACCGGTGATAGGGCGATTCGGTCGCGGCGCGAGCCACGTTTTGGCGGGTCCGGCCCCATCGAAAACATGCCTGCTCAACCATCCCGCGCCTTGGTGAGACCGGCGCTCTTTCGATCTATTGACGCTTCGCCCACGCCTCGAATACTGTCCACGCCATGCGCCGGGTATGCCTTTTGGTCCTTCTTACGAGCCTTCTCTCCTTCGGCTTCGGCTGTGGAGGCGAGGGCGGCGAGATGCGCATCCTGGACGTAGACCCGCGCAACGGGCCGATGCAGACCCAAACGCCGGTGATCGTCACCGGGCAGAACTTTCGAACGGACATCGGCTACACCGTGTATTTTGGCACGCAGCGCGCGCCGCAGGTCACCGTCATCGATCCCGAAACCTTGCGCATCACCACCCCGCAGGTCGACAGCGGCGGAACGGTGGACATTTTGATTCGTCCAGACATCGGGACCCCCTACGCGATTCGTGGCGCCTACGAGTACCAGGACGTAGGCGGCAACGTCGTCGAGCAGCTTGGCGAAGGACCTGCCCGCCGCGAAGGCGGCTCGCTGGCGTACTGACGTGGTTCGCTCACCGCGGGCGCGGGTATGGGTGGCGGCGACGCCGCGCTGACTTCGAGAGCAACGCAACTTGGCCAAACAGAACCTGCTCCTTGTCGACGCTGACGCCCGCTCGCTTCGCGTGCTTGAGGTCAGCCTGCGCAAGGCGGGCTATACGGTGGCCACCTGCGCGGACGTCGATGCGGCCGTCGAGATGGTGGAGTTCGGCCGACCCGACCTAATCCTTTCGGACACGCTCTTTCCGGGCAAGGACGGTTTCGAGCTTGTCGAGCAGCTACGCGACAACGCCGACTGGGAGGACATCCCCATCATCTTTCTTTCGTCCGACGGCGGACTCGAAAGCAAGGTTCGCGGCCTTGAGTTGGGCGTCGAGGACTACCTCACAAAGCCGATCTACATCAAAGAGATCA
>JBCCRV010000798.1:0-3031 GCA_039201085.1 Myxococcota bacterium
ATCGCATCACAGAGAACATCGCCCGAGAGTTCCTGAATCAGCCTCGCCAAAACACGGAAACGCGTCCGACATTCGATATCGAGAACCCAGTGGTGGCGAAGCTCATAGAGAGCGAATGGTCGATAGACGCCGATGCCGCGCTTTTGCCAGGCGGGGACGTCGTTGAAGTTGATACCGCTTGTGAAGAGAAGCTCGTTGCGCGCCGCGACCGATGCGTCCTCGAGCACTTTGGTGGCTTGACGTTCTGACTTGCCCTGACGGCGCAGCAGCCAGTAGCAGTGGCCGCTGAGCGCGTTGCGGTAGGCGCCTTCTTGGCGCCAGCGAAAGTAGTCGACCACGTCGTTTGCCGTTGGCAGCTGGGAGATGCGGCAGTCGAAGGCGCCGGGCGCGCCGAGCGCAGAGGTGAAGGCGGCGCTCGCTTCGCCGGCGAGAATCGAGTTGTACTTGCGCAGCACCCGGCCGAAGGACGTTTCGTCGCGCCGAAAGAGCAAGGAGATCTCGTCGCTCTGCGTGTAGCCATACACAACGCCAAAACCGCAGTCGACGAGCCGCCTCGTCGTCGCGACCATGCAGTCGCGAAAGCGCACGTCGTAGGGTGCATCGAAGTCGTGCAGCTCGCGCGTTAGGCGCGTAAAGCTACGCCCGTCGATGCGGGCAACCATGTAGATCCCCGGTAGCACGGCGTAGTCCTGCGCCCGCTCAAAGATGCGCATTCGTGACTCAAGATCGCGCCTCATCGCTCCATACCTCCACTTCAAAATCGGCGCCGCGAAGGCGCACATAGAACATGGCGTCGAAGCCCTCCGCCTTCGCCGGAAGCTCGAGCCGGCCATACGTACCGAGCACGCCCGCGTCGGGCACGCGCTCGTCCCCCGTGCGCGATCGATTGCGCGCGAGCGCATCGCGAATGAGCGACTGAAAGTAGTAGGCCTCGACGCGAAAGCCGGCGTCCCGGCAGAGGCCGACGTAGCGCGCGCGCTCGGCGCGCGTGGGGTTCGTGTTGTCCACCACAAAGGGCTGACCGGTCTCCAGGCAGAACTCGACGAGCTTTCGCTCCCGGTTCCGGGTGCGAAGTTGATCGAGGCTGACGCGTACGTGCGTACGGAAGAATCGAGACCGGTAAAAGGTCGATTTTCCCGTCGCTTGAACGCCCGTGAAGAGAACGGCTTCCATGATGGTCCTTTGGCTCGCGCGCAAAAAAGCCGCCTGCGGTTACCCGAGGCGGCCTTCCTTCGATGCACGAATGCGCAGCGCCGCTACGGGGTCTCCTCGTAGGCGTGGTGGGCGGCGATCCAGTGAAGGTTCAACATGCGGTCAGCATGGCAGACGTGATCGCAACGTCAATGGCCGCGAGCGATCAGCAGCCGTCGTTCCAGCCCGGTGCAACGGTGTCGAGGAACGCGCTCGTCGCGACGGACGCTGTCAGGCAACCGCGCTGGTCGAAAAGACCGACGTCCACGCCTTCAAAGATCGTTCGGTACACTTCCGGCACGGCCCCCGAGAGGCGGTTGCGCTCGGCGCGAAAGCTGTCGAGCTCGCTCATCGTGGCGAAGGACGCCGGCAGCGCGCCTTCGATGCGGTTGTCGGACACGCGAAACGAACGCATCGCAGCAAGACCCGAGTAGCTCTCGGGCAAGGTCCCGGGGATCTCGTTGCCGGCCACATCGAAGGTTTCGAGCGCTGCAGCCGAACCGAGCCCCTCAGGCAGAGGACCGTTGAGGCGGTTGTTGTTGAAGCCAACGACGCGGAGTGCACGCGACCTGCCAAGGGTACCGGGAACGGCGCCCGTAAGTCGGTTGAAGGAGAGATCGATGTTCTCCAAAGCGAGCGTGGCGATCTCCGGCGGAATCGACCCGGTTAGCCGGTTCGCCCCCAGGTCCAACACGCGCATCGCACGCCAGCCGGACACGCTGCTCGGAATCGCACCCACAAAACCATTACCACCGCCGAAGCATTCTTCCAGGGCCGCCAAGTCTCCGATGGAGGAAGGCAGCGAGCCACTAAACGCGTTCTGATCGAGGCGCAGGAAACGAAGCGAAGAGAGCGAACCGATGGCCGACGGGAGGGAGCCGAAAAGGTCGTTCCCGCCCAGGAAGAGGGTCTGCAGGTTGCTAAGCGCACCGATCGACGGCGGAAGCTCGCTGCTCAGGTCTAACGCCGTAAAATCGCGGAGCTCGAGCTGCGAGAGGGCATCGATGTCCGCGGGAAAAGGGCCGGCGATCTGCGCTCGACGAATCGTGAGACGCTGAAGGGCCGTCAGGTTCATCAGCGCGCGCGGAAGGCGCCCGCCCAGATTCCCGCCTCCTTCGGCGTCGATCAACAGGGCCTCGAGCGCCGTGAGGGACCCGAGCTCCGCCGGAAGTACGCCCCGAAGGCCCGGCTCGTCAACGAACAGCGACGTCACGCGCCCAGCTTCGCACTCGACGCCCGTCCAAGCGCAGGGGTCGCTGCCGCTCAGCCAATTCGTGGTGCGTTCCCAGCCGGGACCGCCAGCCGTGTTGTATAGGGCGACGAGCGCATCGCACTCGGTGGTTGGAATCGATGTCACCGCCATGCAGTAGTCGGCGCGGGCGCATGCCGCGCACGATCCTCCGCAGTCAAGACCAAGTTCCTCGCCGTTGCGCGCGCCATCGTCGCAGGCCGGTGCCGCGCATGTGCCCCCATCGCACACGAGCGATTCGCAATCCGCGGCGATGACGCACGCACGCCTTACGGCGCACGGTTCGCATGGTCCGCCGCAGTCCACGTCCGATTCAAAGGGATCCGCCGTGCCGTTGCTGCAGAGCGGCACGGCCGCCGCGCAGAGCGCTTCGTCGCAGCGAAGATCGGCGCCGCAGTCGTTCGGCATCGCGCAGCGTTGGCCCGCCGCGCATGCGCTGCACGAGCCGCCGCAGTCCACGTCCGTTTCGTCGCCATTCTGAACCGAATCGTCGCAGCGCGGCGCTTCCGCATCGACCACGCATTGGCCTTCCGTACACCGACCGCTCAAGCAGTCGTCCGGCATGGCGCAGGCTTCGCCATTGGCACAGCC
>JBCCRV010000799.1:0-3030 GCA_039201085.1 Myxococcota bacterium
CGAGCTCGACGCCAACGCCCAGGAACCCATGAAGGCCTAGGTTGCCGTGAACCTCCGGACGAAGACCGCCCACGTGACGTCCGCCTCGCTGCGCGTCTGCAACAGGCGCGAACATGATCGCCAAAACAAAGCCGATGGAGAGAACACACAAACGCTTCATGTCAGCCTCCTAAAGCGGACCTCGATCAAGGCGATCGGGCCGCACCCGTCGCGGCCGTCGCAACGAACGACAACGCGCAAATCTAAGCACGTTTCGAGTCGGTGTGACGGCGCAAGGACGGTCTTCGACGGGTGAGGCTCGGTCATCGCAACGTGAGGGCGGGTTGGCGCGATCGGAACACGAGACCGGGCATGCCGCAAGACCTGGGGTGGCGACCCGGACTTCGCAACCCTTCCATTTGGAGTACACCCGCGCGTCAGCGCTGAAACGTTCGCCAAGCGCCGTCGACCAGACGCTCGTGCGGAAGAAAGCGCGCCTTGTACGCCATCGGCTGACAGCCGCGCACGTAAAGGCCCAGGTATAGGTGCCGAAACCCCTCCGCCCGCGCAAACTCCAACTGCTTGAGAATCGCGTACGTTCCAAGACTTAGGCGACTGTGCACCGGGTCGTAGTGGCAGTAGACGGCGGAAAGGGCCGTCTGCCCGCGGTCGACGATCGCAATGGCGACGACTTCGTCGCCGAGAAAGAACCGTAGCTCTTCGCTCTCGCAGCAAGCCTCGGCCAAAAAGCGCGCATAGTCCCGGCGCGTCATCGCTTTCGCGCCGTCCCGTGCCAGCCCGCGCCCGAAGCGGTGCCGATCGTAGAGGGCAACGGCGGTGGCATCTGCGCGCGGCACACCGCGCTCGATACGAAGAAGCCGATCGCCGCGACGAAGCACGCGGCGTTGCGTCTTGCTCATGACGTAGTCGGTCGAGAGACGAATCGCTTCACACGCGCGGCACGTCGGACAGCTCGGGCGATAGAGCAGCACGCCGTGACGTCGGTCGCCCTCCGCCAAGCGCATGTCGACCTCTTCGGGCATGAGCACGCGAAGCGGAAGGCGCAGCGGGAGGCGCGCGGACTCGCCTTCGAGGTACGCGCAGCGTTCGATGCGGTCGTGCACCAAAACCTCGGCGGGCGAGCGTTCGGTCAACACGGGTAAGGACGGCGGCGAGCCCACGGAAGCAAGACTAGTCGTGCGGCGTGGGAACGGCCAGGGCCGTCCCGGAAGCGAGCCGAGGGTTGGTGCCTCGCCAACAGGCTGCTGAAAAACGCGCCGTCGGCGCGTGTTTCAGCGGCCGCTCCCGTACTGCACCGAAGGTGTAGGTCCGTGCCCCCCCTTGGCAGACCGTTGAAGAAGGTCGTGTGTTCGTGGGCTAGGACCCGGAAATCGGGATCACCTTGCCCGTATCGGTGTCGCTGGGGGCCACTTCATGCGTTCCGCTGGCCCGGGTCTCGGGCGCGCGTCCCACCCGTTCGCGAAAAGCGCCGGGCGTGAGCGGCTTGCCGAGGTGATAACCCTGCACTTCATGGCAGCCGATTTCGCGAAGGGCTTCGAGCTGCTCGCCGAGTTCGACGCCTTCGGCGAGTACATGCAGGCCCAGCTCGCGACCCATCGCGACGATGGTGCGCACGAGCGCGGCGTCGCCGTCGTCCGTGTGCATCGACTGCACGAAAGAGCGATCGATCTTCAAACGGTCGACGGGAAGCTGACGAAGCACGCCAAGCGAACTGAAGCCGGTGCCAAAATCGTCCAGCGCCAGCGAAATACCGAGCTCACGGAGCTCGCCGAGCACGACGCGCGTGAAGGCGTCGTCCGCGAGCAGCGACTCCGTGATCTCCAGCTCCAGGCGTTCGGGAGGAAAGCCCGTTTCAGCGAGCACGTCACGGACGGTGGCCACAAGATTCTGACCGCCTCGAAGCTGCGCGACGCTCACGTTGACGCTGATCCGCAGCGGATCGGGCCAAGTCGCAGCCTCTTCGCACGCACGGGCGAGCACCCAGCGTCCGAGATCGCGCATTTGGCCGCTGCGCTCCGCGATCGGAATGAACTCCGCCGGCGACACACTGCCGAGCATGCTCGATTCCCATCGCATCAGCGCTTCGGCACCGACGATGTCTCCGTCCATCGAGAAGAGCGGCTGAAAGAGCACGCGAAGCTCGTCGTTTTCGATGGCGTCGCGCAGCGCCGTTTCGACCAATACGCGGCGACGTACGGACTCAAGGGCCTTTTCTTCGAAGAAGTCAACGCCGCCCGTACCGCGCTGCTTCACGCGCGAGAGCGCAATGTCCGCGCTTCGAACGAGCGCCTCGACATCCGAACCGTCCGTGGGCCCAAGCGCAATGCCCACGCTCGCTGCGACGTGCAGCCGGTGGGACGCCACGTCGACGGGACGGCGCAGGCAGCGCACCAGCTTCTGGCCCATCGCCGCGGCCTCGGCACCCGTCGCGCCGCGCAGCAGCACTACAAACTCGTCGCCGCCGCGCCGCGCCAGCAGTGGTCCATCGTCGTAGCGCTCGAGGGCGAGATGAATCGGTACGGGACCGTCGTACACCACTTCGGCGAAGCGCTTGCCGACTTCAATGAGAAGGGCGTCGCCGAGCGCATAGCCGAAGGCATCGTTCACATCCTTGAAGCGATCGATGTCCACGTACACCAGCGCAACGGGCTGACCCTTGGCGAGACAGCGCGCGAGGCTCTGCTCGAAGGTGTTTCGATTGGGCAGGGTGGTGAGCGAGTCGAAGTGCGCGAGCACGCGAAGCCGCTCTCGTTCTTTCAGCAACGCCTTTTGGGCGGCCAGCGCGCGGCCTTCGGCGCGAGCGTGGGAGCGCACGAAGACCCAGACCAGAATGCCGATTGACAGGATCGCCGTGCTTCGGTTGGCGAGGGCTTGAAAGGCCTGCTCCGCTTCGGGGATCTGCGACTCAAAATGAACGTCGTAGATTTCCTCGAGGGACCAAAAAGCGACGGCGCACAGAAAGGTGAGCAGCGTCCAGCGAAAGGCGATCCACGGACCGAGCACCACGGCCGCGCCCACAGGAACGACGAG
>JBCCRV010000800.1:0-3024 GCA_039201085.1 Myxococcota bacterium
CGTCGACGATGCCGGCGACGCTCTTGCCGTCGATCTGTGCGTTGTAGAGGTCCGGGTACTGGGTCGCTGAGTGGTTGCCCCAGATGGTCAGCTTCTTGATGTCCGCGACGGCGCGGCCGGTCTTTGCGGCGACCTGGCTCATGGCGCGGTTTTGGTCGAGGCGAACGAGCGCTGAGAAGCAGCTCGGATCGAGGTCTGGTGCGTTCTTCATCGCGATGTAGGCGTTCGTGTTGGCCGGGTTGCCGACTACGCAGACCTTCACGTCGCGCGCGGCGCGCTCGTTCAGCGCCTTGCCCTGACCGGTGAAGATGGGGCCGTTGGCGCGAAGCAAGTCCTTGCGAAGCATGCCCTTTCCGCGCGGCATCGCACCGACGAGCACCGCCACCTGCGTGCCCTCAAAGCCCTTCATCGGGTCGTGGTTGGCTTCCATGCCGGCAAGGAGCGGGAAGGCGCAGTCGCTGAGCTCCATCATGACGCCTTCAACGGCCTTCATCGCCGGCTCGATGTCCACGAGCTGAAGAATGACGGGCTGGTCCTTGCCGAGCATATCGCCCGAAGCGATGCGGAAGAGAAGGCCGTAGCAAATCTGACCGGCGGCCCCGGTGACCGCGACACGAACTGGTTCTTTCATTTTTTCTCCTTCGCGACAGCGCGCGGCGGAACCCTACAACGGTTGGAGAAGGCCCGGGCATAAAATCCGGGCCCCTGCGTCAGAGCGCCGCAGCATGTTGGGAACGCCGCGAAAAAGGCCGTTCTACTCCTGCGTATCGGATGCGTTGGGCTAGTCTTGTCGGCTGTGGGGTTCCAGCTCGTCGTCACGTTCCTCGCCTTTGGCGGCGCGTTCGTCTTGCTCTTTGCGATGCTCATGTTGCGTCAGCTGCTTCGCATCCGCTTGATCCCTCCGTCGGTTTCGTGGGTTCACGGCGAGGAGGTGCCCGCAACCTATTGGCGGGCGCTCTCGCCGGGGATTCGTGAGCTTGGGGCCGCCGGCTTCAAGCCGCTGCTTTGGCTCCGCGTCGAGTCGTCGATGGCGTCGCAGTGGCGAACATCATTCACGGCGGTGCTGCGTGCACCCGACGGAGTGCTTGCGCTCGTTGAGCTCCTCAACCCCTTCGATCCCCAGGCGCCCGTGCGGGTGCACTTCGCGTCGCCGCGATCGGACGGTTCTTGGTTCAACACGTACAACCACTTTTTGCATCTGGTCGTTGCCTCCGATCCGAAGACCACACTGCTTGATGCACGCGCGGAAACGTTGGCGGACCAGCTGACGTTTCACCGTGAGCAGATGGTCAGCGCGCCAGGCGCTGGCTTCGATACGGGGGCGAACATCGAAGTCATCGTGCAGGCTCAGGACGCCGCCGCGAAGCGAGGGCACGCGGCGCTGATCGCGGCGGGCGACGTGGCAGCCGTGTCCGACGGACACCAGTTCACGCTTCGCGCGGCGATGCGTAACGGCTGGCGCATGGTGCGGGGTGGAAAAGCGCCGCGGTCGGCGTTCGTGCGCGACGTGGACGTTCCGGTGGCGCTCCTGGTAGAGGCGTGGCGTCGTCACGAGGAGCTTCGGGCGCGCCCGAACGCACGCGTCGCCTGGGTGTGGGGGCTGGGGCTAAGCATGCTCGTCACGCTCGCGTCCTTCGCGGGTTGGTTCGATCTTCAAACGGCGGTCTATGTGGTCGTCGTGCTCGCGATTCACGAGGCGGGCCACTACGTAGCCATGCGCCTTTGCGGCTATTCGGATGTTCGCGTGTTCTTTCTGCCCTTCTTCGGCGCGGCGACGATGGGCAAAGCGCGAGGTCGCACGTTGACGAAGGAACTCTTTATCCTTCTTGCCGGACCGCTTCCCGGGATTCTACTGGGAGTCGCTGTCGCCTTTTCGCGCGGCCCAGAGTGGACGGAGGAGTTTGCCATTTGGCTCCTAGTGCTCAACGGCCTCAATCTCCTACCGCTCTACCCCTTCGACGGCGGGCGCGTCGTCGATGTGCTCTTCGGCGACCTGCACCGCGCCTTTGACCTCGCCATCAAAGGCTTGGCGCTCATCGCGTTCGTTGCCGGTGGGATCTGGCTAGGCGATGCCATTCTATTCGGGTTGGCTGCGATCGTGGCGTTCACCATGCGAAACGGTGCCATGCATCGCGTTGAACGCGCGTGTCGTCGGGCGGGCGCTTCGCAACCGGCGGAAGTGATGGCGAAGATCGTCGAAGAGCCGTCGCTCCGCGGTCCAAAGGGACTAGCCACGATGCAGACGCTCATGCCGCGGCTCGAATCACCCCCGGCGACTGGAATGTCGCGCCTGACCGGCGCACTTGTCTACGCCGCGCTTTTGCTTCCGGTCGTGTTCTATTCGGCGGTGTTTTGGGTTTTTGAGGGCGGCTTCACCGAGCTTGCCGGGATTGAAGAGACCGTGGTCGACTGCGCCGCCCCCACGGCCGATGGCTCGTGGAACCAGCTCACGATTCGCGCCGACTTTGGAAGTGTCCTGCGCGCCGAGGAAGTCGCGGCCTCGCTCGGTGCGCGTGACGACGCAAACTGCCCGCTCACCCCTTGGACTTCGCCGGCCGTACGCGACGAACAAGTGGCGGCCCGCCGCACCTGGGCCGCGGTGCACCGTCACCAACGGCAGGAGGATGATGTAAACCCGTCCCTCAGCTTTGAAGAAGCGGCGGAGCGCGTACGAAATGAGGGCCCCTGGGTTGTGCCGCGCATGCTCGAGGAGCAACGACCGTCCGGCGCGTGGCCCTCGGAGCTGCAAGAGCTCGCCGGTTACCGTGCTTGCTCGTCCGACGACTGGAACGTCAACGCTCAGCCTTGGGCTGGCGTCGTCAACGTTCACATGTGGTCAGAGCCCCCAGCGCACGTGGAGCGGGTGCTCGCGCATTTGTGTGAGGGGAGCGCGTTGGACGTGCGCGTCTACACAGACATGCGCGTCGGCACCGACCACCCGTGACTTGAACGGTTTGACGTTCGAGTGGGCCTGGCAAGCTCGCCCCGTGGTTCGAGGGCAAGGACCGACGACGCAGGAATGTA
>JBCCRV010000801.1:0-3011 GCA_039201085.1 Myxococcota bacterium
AAAGCTTCAGCGGATAGACCGGGCGCTCAGCGGCAAACGCCATGTGGAGCGGGGGCAGACCCTCGCGTTGGCTGAAGCCTTCGTCGTTCGGTACGACGCGCACGGCAAGAAAGGTCCAGTTGCGCTCGATGTAGTAGCGAAGCGTTTCGTCGGGAATCGGCTGAAAGCCTTCGCGGGTCATCCAGCCGTTCATCGCCGCAGCCGCAGCGGGGCCCTTGCCTTGAATCGGCTGAATGAGGTAGGGACCGGCGCGCGTCGCACGCAGCACGCGCAGCGGGTCTCGGGCGGCGCCGCCGCCCACGTCGGCGACGCGCAAGCCCGAGGTCTCTTCCAAACGAACCCATCGGTGCAGCTCCTGGAAGAGCGGTCCTTCGACGGTCTCGTACTTGTCCGGCACGTTGGGCACGGGAACGACCCATGCCAGCTTGTCGGGCGTCGTATCCTCGAGGCGCGCATCGACGCCGAGGACCAGATGCTCGACGCCGTCCTTGAAGAGGATGAGCCCATGCTGGCCGCTTTGGCTGATGGTCCCGTCCTGGCCGAGGTGCAGGCACGCTTCGGCGGGGGCGGCGTCGGTCAGGCCCCACGCGACCGCGCAGGCCGCTAGCAGGAGCAGGAGCGTGAGCGTTCGGCCTACGCGCTTTGGTGTGTGTTCTTCACTCATCGTTGCGCTCCCCCGCGCAGTTCGGTTCGTTTCAAGTCGCGCACGATGCGCACAAGCGCCGGCGTTGCGCCAAAGGCCACTGCGGCGAAGAGCATCGCAGCGCGCCGCCCTTTCCCATAAGCATCGTCAGCATCATGCCGCAGCTGCCCACGATCAGCGTGCCAATTCCCAAGTAGCCGCCGAGGACCTTGCCGCGCGCCAGCAACGCGCCCGGAACGACCAGCATGGCGACGAAGATCCACGGGCCAACCTTTCCAGCCGTGGGGACCATCGCGCTCATCGCCGTCGCCATGAGCACGCCCGTTGCCGCAGGAAGAATGGCGACGATGCACATGCCGAGGCCAAAGTGACGGCTGCGGGCGAGCACTTCGTCACGGGGCGGCGGCGGGCGCTGGGCTTCTTCGGCGATGGCCGCGCGAACCATCGGAACGATGAGTGCCATCGCGATGGCGCCGAGCACGAGGGCCACGCCCAGGCTTCCGAAGACGCCGAGCCAGCGTCGCTCCTCCGTGATGCCCCGCGGCCGAACGACGAGCACCGTGCACACCATGAAGGCGAGCACGGACGTGAAGCCGAAGAACATGCCCCAGCGAAAGCGGTGCGAGCGCCACACGGATTACGCACCCTTGGCTTCGACGCGCCTCAGGAGAAGCCGGAGCGAAGGGTAGCCAAGGAGGAACGTCTGCCAAGTCCAGCCGGAGACGTCGAGGTTGTGCTCCTTGGCCAGCTTGCGCGCGTACGCCGCTTCGCCGACGTGCAGGGCGATGGCGATCACCGCGATCACGCGCAGGGTGGTTCGCGAAGGCAGCCAAAGAAAACGTCGCCAGAGGCGGTAACCGTTCGGCGCGAAGGCCAACCAGAACAGCAATCCGAGGCCGCCAAAGATGGCGACCCACCAACCGAGATGAGGCCGTTCTACCACGTCCGTTTCCTTTCTGAGCTGCTCGATCCACGGCTCGCAACGCGCAAAGCCTTCGGCCGGCGGCACCTGGGGAACCCATCCGAGCTCATGCCTTGCCGCCTCGATCGAAAAGAAGTGATCCCAGCGAAGCTTGTCGAGTTCCATCTCCGTGAGAAAGGGCCGCTCGCCCGTCCACGCGCCCCAGCGCTCCGCCAGTTGCGTGAACGGCCGAAGCACCCGCGCCGGCACGCTTCGCCGCGGAAAGGGCACGCCGAGCTGTTCTGCCACGGGTCGAAAGAAGTGAAAGTAGTTCGCAGGCTCGCCATCGCTGATGAAGAACGCGCGCCCGGCCGCACGCCCCTCGAGCAGGGCCGCCGCCGCCGCGAGCTGCGCGTTGACGAGATCGTCGATGTAGACGTTGTCCGCGCGTGCGCGCCCACCGGCGACCATGGCCACATAGCGCCCGCGCGAAACCTCACGAACCACGCGACCCAGGTGCTGACGCTCGCCGGGCCCGTAAATGCCGCCAGGGCGAAGGGCCGTGGTGGCCATCGTAGCCGTGCTCGCATCGAGCACGGCGCGCTCGGCGGCGATCTTTGAGCGCGTGTACATGTCGCGGGCGGATGTGCCGTAGGCGGCGCTCTCGTCGGCGCCCGCGTAGGGGCGATCGACAACGACGTTGACGCTGCTCGTGTACACAAAACGTTTGACGCCGGCACCGCGCGCAGCCGAGAGCAGGGCCTTCGTGCCGCCAAGGTTGACGGCAAATACCTCGCGTCGGCGCGCGTCGCTGGCGTACGTCGCGGTGTCGATGATCGCGGCGCAGTGGAAAACCGTTTGAATCCCCTCGCACGCGGCATGTAGCAGGGCTCCGTCGCGAATGTCGCCCACAAACCACCGCACCTCGCCGCGTCCGCTCTGCAGTTCGGGAACGCAGGCGAGGCGATCGAGGGCATGCACGCGAACGCCGGCGTCACGAAGGCGTGCCACGATCGACGCGCCCAAATAGCCCGACGCACCGGTCACGAGGCAATCACCAAGGCGCGACACATCGAAGCTCGCCGCGTCGAAGACCGGTGCGGCGCTAGCCCGCATACGTCACCCGGGGGCGTGATGATCGTGCACGACTTCGGGATCCTTGAGGTGTTTCTTGACGCAAAACGTACGCGGGCGAAACGGCATGCCTCAACGACTTCGGCTTCTGTTCGGCCGCGTATAGCCATGCGTGGCAGAAATTGGACGAGTGGTGACGGCGTGAAGGGCGCGCAAAGGGCGCCGCGGAGTTCTTCACCAACCTGCTAGAGACCTGACCAGCATTGCCGCCCGGCAATTCTTGCCGACAGTGCGACGGATGGAGCGTCTGAATCCGCAGCGCCCCTATAAGCATAGGGGTCCAGGTTTGGAGGGCTGCAAGCGCCGTGCTGTCGTCGCAAAGCGACGACGCGG
>JBCCRV010000802.1:0-2979 GCA_039201085.1 Myxococcota bacterium
CCTTCTCCGGTGCGGCAGACTTGAACGTGGTGTTCACTCGCAACTGCGAGGGTGTCGTTTGCGCCGATGGCGAAATCTGCATCGACGCCCAGTGTGTGAACGAAGACTGCGACCCAACGAACCCGGTCGGCTGCCGCAGCGGGCTCTGCGTGATCGACGGGGATTGCGACGGAACGGCGGTTTCGAGCTGCGCCGAGCGGCAGTGCATCAACTCAATATGCTTGGGAGTGGGCGATGACGACGCGTGCGACGAGGATGAGTTATGCAACATCGACACGGGATGCCAGACCACCCTGCCCGATCCGAGCGACGCAGGCCTCGACATGAGCGGCTGCGGCATGGCGTGCGACACGGGCGAGGACTGCACCACGGGCATTCTCGAATGCACCGGGGTCGCCGAGTGTATCGCCGAACCGGCACCGGCAGGAACGTCATGCACCGTCGAGGGCGCGGCCGGTAGCTGCGACAGCTCCGGCGGATGCGTCGTCGGCTGCATCGAAGGCGCGAGCTGCGAACTGGACAACCCGTGTGAGGCGGGCGTCACGCGCTGCGAGAGCGGAAGCGAGACGTGCGAGCCTAGCGGTCCCGCGCCAGCCACCGTCGTATGCCGCGAAAGCGCCGGCGTCTGCGACGTCGCTGAAACCTGCGATGGCGTCAGCACCGAGTGCCCCGATGACGGCTTCCAAAGCGGCGACACGTGCCGGGAAGCGGCCGGCGTCTGCGACGTCGCCGAACGATGCGCCGGCGACTCGGCCGTGTGCCCCGACGACGGCTTCGTCGTGGCTGGCTCGGCCTGCACCGGCGGCTTCTGCAACGGCCTCGCAGCCGAATGCCAGAGCGGCTGCGTCCCCGGCTCCGACTGCGACACCGGCAACGGCTGCGAGATCGGCCAGTTCGACTGCTCGGGGCCCGAACCGGTATGCCGAGCCGTAGCGAACCGTCCCGACGGGACGTCCTGCGGATCGACCATCCTTGGCACCTTTGGCGCCTGCGACTACCGCGACACATGCGACGAAGCGGCCACTCGCACGCGCACCAACACCCGGCGCGAGTGCAGCGTCGGCGTTTGCACCAACGTGCCGGAAGCGGAGAGTGAAGCCTGCACGCGAAACCGAAGCGGAGTGAGCTGCGGTTCCACCAGCTGCGGCGGCTTCGGGAGCTGCGGCGGTTTCTCGGGCACGTGCGATACCACCGGTACGCAGTCGCGAACGTGCACGGACCGCCGGTGCGGCGGCGGCAGCTGCCAGAACCAGAATCGAAACGAAACGCAGAGCTGCACGCGCACGCTGACGGAAACTTGCGGAGACCTCACAGACAACGACTGCGACGGCCAATGCGACGAAGGCTGCCGCGTACCCGTCCATCGCGGCCTTCGTGGCGCAGACCATCGCTGGGCGCGAACGACGGCGGAACTTACGGTCGCCGGCTACACCATCGAGGGCGTGTCGTTCTACCTCTACGACACGCAAATCCCCGGCACGGTCCCCTACTACAGCTGCCGAGCGCGAACGATCGTCGACCACTTTATGTCGCCCTCGTCCAACTGCGAAGGCCAGCTGGTCGTCGGCCTTCTCGGGTATGTGCGTTCGGCAAGCTCACCCGCCTGTGGCTCGACCTCGCTCTTCCGCATGTTCTGGCCCGGCCGCGACCACCTCTACACGACGAGCACCGCGGAGCGCGCCTCGGCCCTGGCGGGGCCCTACGACGACGAGGGCGTCAACGCCCAGGTATGGAGCCGGCCCTAGACCTTGCGGAGGCCGCCTTTCGGCGGTAGCTCCATTCGATGGCGAAGAAGCAGAAAAAACAGCGTCCTGCGCTCCCGGAGAAGCGCGATATGGGCGAAGCGCTCGCCCAGCTTGAGCAGCCCAAGATGAAGTGGAAGGTCGTCGCTCAAATCGCTGTCGGCTTCATCATCCTCTGGGTCATCGCCGGAATGCTCTCGCCCTACCTGGGAATCTGGGGCTTCGTCGGCGCGGGCGTGCTCACCCTCATCGCCCTTGGCTTCGCCTTCTACATCTGGCGAATGACGAAAAAGTCGTCGAACATCATGGGCATTCTCAAGGGCGCAACGGACGAAGAAGGCCGCAAGCGCGCCATCGAAGCCCTTCAGAGCCAAGGCGACGGTGATGCGATGGCGAAACTCGCCGAAGCCCAGCTCGTCGCTCAAGAGGATCCGAAGGCGGCGATGGAAGTGCTCGAGTCGATCGACATTCCGAAGGCGCCGAAGCTGGTTCAAAACGACGTCCGCGCCCAGCTCGGCTTGATGTACCTGATTCACGGACGGGCGAAGGACGCCCGCGCCCTCGCCGACGCCATCACGCTGGAAGCGCAGCCGCAGCCGAAGCAGAAAGCGATGTACGCCGCCGTCATGTGTGAAGCTTGGGCACGCACCGGCAAGGCGGACGAAGCCGCCAAGCTGCTTTCGGACTATGACCCCGAAGATCCCGCCTACGACGACATGCAGGCGCTGCTCTATCGCGCGCAGATTTTTGTGTCGCTGAAGAAAAAAAAGAAAGGGCGCGCACGGACCGCCATGATGCGGCTCGCCCGTATCGACGCCAACCAGCTTGGCGCGTTCCTGCAGAAGGGAACGCACCCCGAGGTGAAGCGCTTGGCGATGGAAGTCCTGCAGAAGGAGGGCTACGCCCCGAAGCAGCGCGTTCAGTTCCGCACCCGCTAGCGGGCTGAAAAACTCCGCGCGCTTTGCGCCCCCCGCATTCCGTCACCAATCGTCCAATAGGTGCCACGTATGTCGATACGCGGACGCGAATCGGACGGCGCTGCCGATGCAAACTGCCCACAACGTGCGATGGGGACTTTTCCGGGCTAGATAGACTCTGTCATCGAGTGTGTCCGCGCCGGCTATAGCGCATCGATCACTTCGGCGATGCGCGGGCGCTGGGCCGGGACCGTGTCGGAGCAGCGCTTTCCGAGATCGATCCAGTGCGAAGGCGACGCAGGCACGGTGTCGATCACTTC
>JBCCRV010000803.1:0-2948 GCA_039201085.1 Myxococcota bacterium
CATCGTCGAGGTCGCGCGCCGCTGGCGCTACATCTCCGATTCGCAGGCGTCGGAGGTCAGCCAGCTCGTCGAAGCGATTGCGTCGATTTCCTACCGACTCGCCCACCCGCGCTAGTCGACGCCGGCTCTGCCGGGCTTCGTCACGGCAGAGCCAGCTGCACGACTTACCCGCACCCGGCGGCGGCGTGGACCGCGCACGCCGCGTCCACAGCAGCTCCAACCGCGGCGAGCGGGTGAAGCCCTCTCCCCCGCCGGTTCTCACCGGCGACCGCCAACGATCGACCGGAAACACATCGACGAACGCCCCTCCCCGGCCTAGATCAGCGCCCATGACTGACGATGGGTTTCGCCGCTTTTCCGGCACCGAAAGCTACCTGACGAGCGAGTCGCTCGAAGCTGCCGTCAACACGGCCCTCGTGCTCGAACGGCCCCTACTTATTCGCGGCGAACCCGGAACGGGAAAGACGCTGCTCGCCGAAGCGGTCTCCGAAGCGCTTTCGATGCCGCTGATACGCTGGAACGTGAAGAGCACCACGCGCGCGCAGGACGGCCTCTACGTCTACGACACCGTACAGCGCCTCTATGACTCGCGCTTTCAGGACAAGGATGTCGGCGACATCAGCCAATACATCAAGCTCGGGCCCATGGGCGAAGCCTTTGACTCGAAGGAGCGCGTCGTCCTGCTCATCGACGAGATCGACAAGGCCGACGTCGAGTTTCCGAACGACCTGCTTAACGAGCTCGACCGCATGCGCTTCGTGATCGACGAAACGCAGCGCGAGGTTATCGCCCACCAGCGCCCCGTCGTGATCATTACGAGCAACGCTGAGAAGGAACTGCCCGACGCGTTCCTTCGCCGATGCGTCTTTCACTTCATCGACTTTCCAACGCCGGCGCTAATGCATGAGATCGTCAAGGTGCATCACCCGACCCTTGAAACGGACCTCGTACAGCAAGCGATCGAAGCCTTCTACTCCATCCGCAACATGAAGCGCCTGCGCAAGCGCCCGAGCACAAGCGAGCTCGTGGATTGGATCGCCGTGCTCAAAGCTGCAGGCATCGGCAACGTCGTGCTCGATCAGAACCTTCCCTTTCTCGGCGCGCTCATCAAGAAGGAACAAGACCTCGTCGCTCTGGCCGACCAGCTCGCTGGCGGCCGCCGCTGGCGGAGCTAGGAAAGCACGTGTTCCTCCCCTTCTTCTACGAGCTACGCGAGCGGGGCGTACCCGTCGGCGCTACCGAAGCCGTAACGCTGGGCCAAGCGCTTAAGAAGGGTCTGCACGAAAGCAGCCTCGACGGCTTCTACCACCTCTCACGCGCGCTGCTCGTGAAGCGCGTGCAGCACCTCGACGACTTCGACCAGGCCTTCCTCAAGGTGTTTCGCGGCGTGGAAGTGGAAGGCAAGAAGCTCCAGGAAGAACTGCTCGACTGGCTGCGGGAGGCGCAACAGCGCGGTCCCGAGCTAACGCCCGAAGAGGCTGCGATGCTCGAGCAGTTCGACCCCGACGAACTCGAAGAGCTCTTCAACAAGCGCCTCGAAGAACAAAAGGAACGGCACGACGGCGGCAACAAGTGGATCGGTACGGGCGGCACGTCGCCCTTCGGTCACTCCGGCCGCGCTGCGCGCCCCGGCATTCGCGTGGGCGGCCCGGGCGGAAGGCGCGGTGCGATCAAGACCGCCGACGCGCGCCTTTACCAAGGCTACCGACAGGACCTCACGCTGGACGTACGGCAAATGCAGCTCGCCATGCGAAAGCTGCGCACCTTCGCCCGCGCGGGCGCCGACGAAGAACTAGACCTGGAAGGCACGATTGCGGAGACGGCGAAGAACGCCGGCGAGCTCGAGGTCGTCACCCAGCCCCTGCGCCGTCCAAACACGCGCGTCATTTTGATGATGGACGTGGGCGGCTCGATGGATCCCTTCGCCCACCTCTGCTCACGCCTATTCAGCGCCGCGAAGAAGTCGACGCACTTCAAAGAGCTGCGGACCTACTACTTTCACAACTGCGTTTACGGCCGCGTCTACGAGACCGAGCGCTTCACGGACCCGGTGCGCATCACGGACGTGCTTCAGGACACCGGCGCCCACTACAAGCTCATCATGGTGGGCGATGCCCTCATGGCCCCCTACGAGCTTATGAGCCCGGGCGGCGCGCCGATGGAAGACGGCGAACGCGTCGAGGGTGCCGTTTGGCTCATGCGCCTGCAGAAGCACTTTCGAAAGAGCGTCTGGCTCAACCCCGAACCACAGCGCTACTGGGCCGGCAACACCATCGAAGCCATCGCCAGCATATTCGACATGTTCCCGCTCACCCTCGAAGGCCTCGGCGACGCCATGGGCCACCTCATGCGCGGCGGCAGCAAGTAGACGTACGGCCTATCGATCGCACCCATCGCGCAAACGCATCGGTTCGATTGGCCCATGAGCCGCCCAGGGGTACGGTGACTGCAAGATTGCGCGCTTGAGTATTTCTCGGCGCGTAAAAATACACGGCGGAAAGGCGCGAGAGGAAATGCCCCAGCAGGAGGACGCGCGTTATCCGACGATGAGTCCAGATCAGCGACGCGGACGTGCTGCGAAATCGCTCTGCCGGGCTCGGAACCGGTCAGCGAGGGGAGCCCAGGTTCAAGTCGACCTCATACCCTGTCGCACTCTCGTCAACGACGAGGTTGGAGACGGTTTGATGCCAGCAAGCCGCGAACTCGGGCATCCCCGCCAATGAGTCCGATGAAATCGACGCTGCGTCGACCGTGCCGTCGGGCATGATCGCAAAGGACGTCGACACGGCGGGCGCGCCTGCATCAAGCCCGGTAAACGCTGAGAGATCGACATCCGCAAGGCACGCAGCCAGTGTCTCGCGGGCATCGAGCAGGCCGGCGCCCACCTGACCACTCATGCCTTCCACCGGCGCCCCATCCGCGCTAACGCGAACCGGTCCCGACGCTGG
>JBCCRV010000804.1:0-2935 GCA_039201085.1 Myxococcota bacterium
ATGCGGTCGTTCTCCGCGACTTCTCCCTTGGTGATCGCTTGCTGCAGTTCGCGGAGAGACGCGAGCGTCCGCTGCGAACCGTCCGGTCGGCGAAGGATCCAGGGTCGTTCGCCCTGGCCGTCGCTCCGATACACCTTGAAGAGATGGCCGCAGTTCGTGCACTTGACCGTCGTGCCTCGCTCCGAAACGAGGGTCTCATCGAACTCGTACTCGGTTGAACAGCGCTCGCAGATCACGTCCATCGCCGGGGGACGATAGCACCTGCGGGGCAGGTGCACGGGCTGGAAACGCCAGAACACCCGGGTTTTTGCGGGGGCGCCGGCGAAGCGAGCCGGCGAGCGGAGGGGCGGCCGATTTTCCGCGGCCCCTGAAGCGCGCAGCTGGACAGGCGCGTGCGCGTTCGCCGCGCAAGAGGCGGATTGGACCCCGCGCAGTCAGCTGGCGCGCGGTCGGGTGGAATCCACCGGTTTCCGGGCGTACCTTCTGCGCATGACGCGCGAACTCGCTGGGGTGATCGACCATACGCTGCTGGCGCCTACGGCAACGGCGGACGATGTACGCGCGGCCGCTGCAGAGGTGCAGGAGTACGGCTTCTACTCGCTCTGCGTCGCGAGTCGATGGGCACCCTTGGCGCGGCAGGTCCTCGGTGAGAGTCGGCTTTGCTGCGTCGTGGGTTTTCCGCACGGCAACGCGTCGAAGGCGGCGAAGGCGGCGGAGTCGACCCAGGCCGTGGCGGACGGCGCTGTGGAGCTGGACATGGTGATCGATCTCGGTGCGGCGCGGGCCGGCGACCTAAAGGCCGTCGAGGCGGATGTGGCCGCCGTGGTCGGGGCGGCTGGAGCGTTTCCCGTGAAGGCCATCCTGGAGACCGCATACTTCGACGATCCGTCGATGATCGCGGAGTTGAGCCGCGCCGCCGTCGCCGGCGGCGCCGCCTTTGTCAAAACCTCGACGGGCTTCGGTCCAGGAGGCGCAACGCTGCAAGCGGTACGCTCCATGCGCGCCGCCGTGGGCGCCGACATTGGCGTGAAGGCCTCCGGCGGTGTGCGTACGGCCGAAGACGTTGCCCGCTACCTCGAGGCCGGCGCAACGCGCATCGGCGCCAGCCAGTCGATTGCCATCGTCTCCGGCAGCGCGGCCAAGGCAGACGGCTACTGATGGCGAAGCTTCCGCTCCTTGGAGCGCGAGGCCAGGCGCGCACGGGGGAGGGCGGTCGAACGTTGCTGGCGAAGGCGATGGTCGTCGTTCCCGCGTATGAGACCGCGCCGATGTGGCCGATGCTGCGCGATGCGTCCCTGCCCGTATTCGCCTTGGGTGATGCGGAGCAGCATCGCGTGGAGCCGAGGGAACGCCCGGTGGCGCATACGCGCATCGCGGGCCCGCGAGCTTCGTGCCTCGACGCGCTGCCACGCGAGCCACTCATCCTGGCGGGCGAAGTGGCCGGCCGATGGGTTCGGGGCGCGTGTTTGGTGGTCGTGGCGGGCGCTGTGGGGCCGGACAATTGGAGTCCTTTGGCACGGGAGCTCGAACCCGACTTGGTTCTTCGAAGCCCGCGTTATGAGGCCCTTCGCGCCCTCGAGCGTCGCCTCCGTGAACTCTGCTGATTCCACCTTTCGCTCGGGCGATCCGGTCGTATATGTGCGGTGATGACAGAGAGACTTGTCCCCGGTCTGGCCGGCGTCCCGTGCGCCGAGTCAAGCGTTTGTTTCATCGATGGAACGAAGGGAGAGCTGCTGTACCGCGGCTATCCGATCGAACAGCTCGCCGAGCGATGTACGTACGAGGAAACGGTCCACCTCCTTCTCTTCGGTGGCCTTCCAGACGCGAACACACTCACTGCTTTTCGGGCGGAGCTTGCGGAGCGGCGCGCCGTGCCGGAGGCCGTCGTGGCGACGTTGCGAACGCTTCCCACGGACGGTCACCCGATGGACGCGCTCACCGTTGCCGTCGGTGCGCTCGGCATGCATGCAGCGGGCGACACGGTCGCGGATGCGTCGGCGCGTAGGGGCGCAGCCGTAGAGCTTGTCGCGCGGCTGCCGACCATCGTCGCCGCCTGGCATCGCATTCGTCATGGGCAGGAGCCGCTCGCGCCGAAGGCGGAGCTCTCGCACGCCGCGAACTTTCTCTACATGTTGACGGGCGAATCGCCGAGCACGCTCATGGCTGAGGTGGTCGATGTGGCGTTGACGCTGCACGCCGAGCATTCGATGAACGCGTCGACGTTCACGGCTCGTGTCACCGGTTCGACCCTCAGCGATCCTTATGCGTGCGTTTGCTCGGCGATCGGCTCGCTTGCGGGACCGCTGCACGGCGGCGCGAACGAGCGCGTGCTGGCAACCCTGCGAAGCATTTCGGACACGAGCGATGCCGGAATCGACGCCTGGGCGAAGGACCGTCTCGCGAAGAAGATCAAGATCATGGGCTTCGGCCATCGCGTCTACAAAGTGAAGGATCCTCGCGCGAAGATTCTGCAGGGGCTCGCGAAGAGGCTTTTCGCCGAACACGGTTCGACGCCGCTCTACGATGTCGCGACGCGTGTGGAGTCGGCGATGGAGACGCTGGTCGGCGCGAAGGGCATCTACCCGAACGTCGATTTCTACTCGGGCATCGTTTACGAAAAGCTCGGCATCCCCGTGGACCTGTTTACGCCGGTTTTCGCCATCGCACGCGTGGCGGGCTGGACTGGGCACCTGCTCGAACAGTGGGAGTCGAACCGCATCTTTCGGCCGGCGCAAAGCTACGTTGGTGAGTCGCGGCGTGACGTCCCCGCCCTTGCGGAGCGCTAGGGCGTGTCTTCAAACTCGCGCATGCGCCTTCACGCCCCGCTCATCGTCGATTTCACCATCTCTTGGGCTTGAAATCCGTCGGGGATTCCTTCGCGTCGCAGACGTAAACGCGCCGCCGAGCGACCACGAATCCACACGCGCGAGTTTGA
>JBCCRV010000805.1:0-2931 GCA_039201085.1 Myxococcota bacterium
AAACATGGCCGCGGCGATTTTTGGGATGAGCTCTAGCTCCGCACGATCTGATACACCCGTACGTATGGATCACCCCGTACCCGCGCGCGTACGCGAAGGCGCCGCCTCACCCATCACCGATCTCGATCGCTACCGCGAACACGCGGCGAAGGCCCGCCAGGACCCAAACGGCTTCTGGCTCGCGCAAGCACTCGATGGCGTGCAGTGGAAGACCCCCCCAACGCGCGGACTCGAAGGATCGTTTCACACGATCAAGGAAGGGCCACTCGCGTGGTTCTCCGACGGGACGCTTAACGTCAGCGAGTCCTGCGTCGACCGCCACCTCGAAAGCCGCGGAGATAAAACGGCCATCCTATGGGAAGGCGACGATCCCAACGACGTTCGGCGGATCAGCTACCGCGAGCTGCACGAAGCCGTGTGCCGCTGCGCCGGGGCCCTTGAAGCGCTCGGCCTCAAAAAGGGTGAACGCGCAATCATCTACATGGGCATGGTGCCCGAGGCCGCCGTGGCCATGCTCGCGTGCGCGCGCATCGGCGCGGTTCACTCGGTTGTCTTTGGGGGCTTTTCATCCGAGGCCCTCCGCGACCGCATTCGCGACTGCGGGGCCGAACTTGTGATCACCCAGGACTGGGGCTTGCGTGGCGGTCGTTCGATTCCGCTCAAGACCGTGGTCGACCACGCGTGCGAAGGCGAAGCGAGCGTCAAGAAGGTGCTGGTCCTCAAGCGCACCGGCGAGGACATTCCCTGGAGCGATACGCGCGACGTGTGGTGGCACGAAGCCTGCGCGGCCCAGCCGGCGCAGCATACGCCGGCGGAAGTCGAAGCCGAGCACCCGCTCTTCATTCTGTACACAAGCGGATCGACAGGACGCCCGAAGGGCGTGGTGCACACGAGCGGCGGCTATCTAACGTACGCGAGCTACACGCACCGCAACGTCTTCGACCTTCGCGAAGACGACGTCTACGCCTGCGTCGCCGACGTCGGGTGGATCACCGGCCACAGCTACATCGTTTACGGTCCGCTCAACAACGGCGCGACGACGCTGATGTTCGAATCCGTACCGACCTTTCCAAACGCGGGCCGCTACTGGGACATGGTCGCTCGGCACAAGATCACGATCTTCTACACGGCCCCCACGGCGATCCGCGCGCTTGCCGCTTGCGGCGACGAGCACGTCACGGCGCACGATCGCAGCACCCTTCGCGTGCTCGGCACCGTCGGCGAGCCGATCAACCCGGAAGCATGGGAATGGTACTTCAACGTCGTCGGCGAAGGCCGGTGCACCATCGTCGACACGTGGTGGCAAACGGAAACGGGCGGCATCGCGATCAGCCCCTTGGCCGCGGCGACGCCGACCAAGCCCGGGAGCGCCACCCTGCCCGTACCGGGCATTGAGCCGAACCTACGCACGCCCGAAGGCCAAATCGTGCGTGGCCCAGGAGAAGGTTTGCTTTGCATCGACGCGCCCTGGCCAGGCCAGGCGCGCACCGTGTGGGGTGACCACGAGCGCTTCGTCAGCACCTACTTCTCGATGTTCGACGGCATCTACTTCACCGGCGATGGATGCCGACGGGACGCCGACGGCTTTCACTGGATCACGGGCCGCGTCGACGACGTGCTCAACGTTAGCGGCCATCGCATGGGCACGGCGGAGTTCGAAGCCGCGATCGTGTCCGTCGAGTCCGTCGCCGAAGCCGCCGTCGTCGGCTATCCGCACGAGATCAAGGGCCAAGGCGTCTACGCCTACGTGGTCTCCCAGGGCGGCGCGAGCATCGATCACGCCGAGCTAAATGCGGCCTGTCGTACGCAGATCGGCGCCCACGCGAAGCTCGACAAGGTCCAGGTCGTCCCCGGCCTGCCGAAAACGCGCTCCGGAAAGGTCATGCGACGCATTCTGCGAAAGATCGCCGAGGGCCGAGGCAACGAACTCGGCGACGTCTCGACGCTCGCCGATCCGAGCGTCGTCGACGCCATCCGCGACGGCGCGAGCAGCTAGGTCGATCCAGAGTTCGCGCGCGAGACCGAGTGCGAACTCGCCTGAACCGGCACCCCCGTCGCATGCCCTTGCGCGTGCGAGTCGCCAAACGCCATCACGCTATTCGCCCGGTCGAAGAACTACCCCTGCGAGCAGCGACCGGAGGTCGAGGCACCACTCCTCGGAGACGCCACGCGATCCAGCAAACAGTGATCAGGGCTCGACGTCGTCGGCTCCCTCAACAACCGGCATCTCGCAATAGGCCGGATCGCCGAGGTGGCAGAGGGCGCTGCGTGCTGAACCGGCCAGGGCCGCCGTAGGTCCGCGCTCCAAGTAGGCTTCGTAGGCACGACGCGCCGCCGGCAGCTCGCCAAGGCGGGTGCGCAAGCGACCCATCGCGAAGAGCGCATTCAGCGAATGCACGCTCCGCCCAACGAGCGATGCGCGTCGGTACGCCTCGACGGCCCGCGGCAAGTCGGTGCGTTCGAAGGTCTCGGCCACGAGGGTCCACGCCTCCGCGCGAAGGCGCGCCAGCCGCGCATCGCGCGCGACGAAGTAGAGCTCGTGCCGAGCCGAAAGAAGCCTTCCCTCGGACATGAGCGCTCGGGCGCGAAGGATCGCGGCGTTCGATTCAGCGTCGCCGAGAGGCTCGCGCGCTTCCTCCGCCGGTTCTTCCTCCGGCTCGGCAGACGCGTGCGAGGGTGCGGCCGGCAACCCTTCAGCGCCTTCGTCTGCGCTGATGCCCGAAGGCAAAGACGAACGTTCGAGCGCGGCGACTTCCGTGGGGCCTTCGTTCAGCGGCGTCTCAAGTCCCTCCGTTTGAGCGGCTTCAGGCCCCGTCGCCGGTTCGAGCCCCTCTGCCGCTGAGGGCACCTCAAGCGCTGCAGCCGCCTCAAGCCCCAACGCCGCCGGCGGCACTTCAAGCGCTACAGCCGCCTCGAGACCCGCTACCGGCG
>JBCCRV010000806.1:0-2916 GCA_039201085.1 Myxococcota bacterium
AGCGGTCCTTCGCCTGCGACGCCACCTTCAACCCCCACAGCACGATGAAGAGGTAGATGCCCAGAAGCAGGACTGTCCCGATGAATCCCTGTTCTTCGGCCCAGACGCTGAAGGGAAAGTCCGAATGGTTGTCCGGCAGGAACCCGTACTGGTTCTGCGTGCCGCGCAGAAAGCCCTTGCCCGTGACGCCGCCGCTGCCGATCGAGACGAGCGACTGGTGCGTGTGCCACCCTTCATCAAGCAGGTTCAAATCCTCGCCCCAGAGGATCTTCCACCACACGTCAACGCGCTCACGCTGGTAGCCACGCACCAGGGTGAACCACGTGAGCGGCGCGCTGATGCCGCCGGCGACGACAAGGGTCACGAGCGAACGCAGCTTGAGGTTCGTAAGCACCATGATCGTGCCAAAGATGAAGGCGCAGATCAGCGCCGTGCCGAGGTCGGGCTGAAGCAGAATGAGCGCCATCGGCACGGCCAGAATGACCGCCGGAATGACGAGGTCCTTCAGTGTTCGCCCTTCGGTCTTCGGGTCGTTGTGCAGATACTTCGCGAGCGCAATGATCAAGCAGACCTTCATCAGCTCGCTGGGCTGAAGGGAAAAGCCGCCGATGGCCAGCCAGCGCGTCGAGCCGCGAATCGTATCGCCAAAGAGAAGCACCAGCGTGAGCAGGAAGATGCCCGCGCCGTAAATCAGCCACGCATGCCGCTCGAAGTGGCGGTAGTCGATGGCCACCGTCAGCGCGGCAACACCGCCGCCCAAGGTCAGCCAGTAGATCTGCTGGATGTACATGTCCGCGTCCGCACGCGGCGCCGTCGTGGCGCTGTAAAGGTTCACGACGCCAAGCACGGCCACGGCCACAACCGACACAAAAAGCGGCCAGTCGAACTGGTCGCGCAGCGAGCGAACGAGCGCCACTACTCCATGCTCCGCGCAAGCTGGCCGCCGCCGAGGTAGTCCTCGAGAATGCGCAGCGCGATCGGCGCCGCGGCTCGTCCGCCCGAGCCGCCGTGCTCCACGAGGACGACCAGGGCGACCTGCGGTTCGTCCGCAGGCGCGTAGCCGGCGAACCACGCGTGGCTGCGGTTGAAGTACCAGGCGCGGCCTTCATCCACGTCACGCCGCCTCGCGCCGGGACCCATTTCAGCCGTTCCGGTCTTGCCCGCGATCATCACGCCGCCCGCAATGCGTGCCTCGTAGGCCGTGCCGTTCGGCGCGTTGACGGCACCCCATAGGCCCTCCTCGATGAGCGCCATGTGGGACGCCTCGAGGTCGAGCTCACGCCGAACGCGCGGTTCAAACTCCTCCACAAGGCTCCCGTCGTGCCGTCGCACGGACTGGAGGATCTGCGGTTCGTAGAGCGTACCGCCGTTGGCGAGGGCGCCGTAGGCAAGTGCAAGCTGCAGCAGGGTTACGCGGGTGTTTCCCTGCCCGATCGCGGCGTTGAGCGTGTTGCCCTCGCGAAACCGTCCGAAGTGCTCGACGTACCACTGGCGGCTGGGCAAAAAGCCGCGGGCTTCCGAGTTGATGCCAATCCCCGTGCGCTCGCCCAAGCCAAAAAGTCGGCCGAACCGGTTCAGGCGCTCAAGGCCCACCTGCTCGGCGAGGTGGTAGAAGTAGACGTTGCACGACTGGGCCAAGGCCGAACGCATGTCCACTTCGCCGTGGGACGAAGTGCAGCGCTTACGGTCCGTACCGATTTGGTAGTAGCCGACGCACTCGACGCGTTCGCTCGGCTGAATCAGTCCATCCTGAAGACCGGCGAGGGCGCTGATGGGCTTAAAGGTCGACGCGGGGAAGTACGATTCGTAAATCGTCTTGTCGATAAGCGGCCGAAAGGGATCGTTGCGGAGCGCGTCATACGCCGCCCGACTCATGCCGCCTGTGATGTCGTTCAAATCGTAGGACGGCTTCGAGTAAAGCGCGCGAATGCGGCCGCTGTTCACGTCCACCGCAACGACGGCGCCGGAAGGATGGCCACCGAATGCCCGTCGTGCGGTCGCCATCAGCTCCATATCGAGCGTGAGCACCAGATCGTTTCCGGGCGTGGGAGGCGTATGCTCTTCCCGCTCGGCGATGAGCGCCGGATCGTCCGTCTGGCGGCGACCGCGCGAGTCGACGAGCACCCGGCGACGCCCCCGTTCGCCGCGGACCCGACCCTCCGCCCAGCGCTCCACGCCCATGCGCCCGATGACGTCGCCAGCCCGGTAGCCGCTTTCGCGGCCGAGTCGCTCGAGGTCGTCGCCGTTCACTTCGTTCAGGTAGCCGATCGCATGGGTCGCAAGGTCATCGTAGGGGTACGTTCGCATCGGCCTTGGCACCACATCGACGCCCGGAAGGTCGCGGTTATGCGTCTCCAGCGACGCCAGCTGATCGCGATCGATGTCCTGAAAGAACTCGATTTGATGCATGCGCCGATTGTTGGGCACGGCGTCGAGCCGGCGGCGCAGCGATCGGCGTGCGTCTTCGTCGAGGCCCATGAGGTTGGCGAAAAGGCGGAAGTCTTGATCGTCGAGGAGCTCGGGCGTGATGTACACGACGAAGCTCGGACGGTTGCTCGCCACCACCCGGCCCCGAACGTCTCGGATCAAGCCGCGCGTGGCAGGAAGAAGGATCGTCTTGGTGATGTTCTCCTGCGCGTTGGCGATCCAGCGATCACCCTGAACAAGCTGGAGTTGCGCCATGCGTGCGATCAAGCCGGCGAAGGCGAGCACGGCCACGAGCGCCATCCACTTGTAGCGCTTGCGGAACTCGCCGACTTCACGACGAACGGAGAGCATCGTCATGGCGCTTTGGCCTCCCGCACGGGCAGCACACGCGTGACGAGACCGACCACAAAGGGAGCGACCAAGGCCGTGGCGAGGGCCGGCGGTACGATGGCCCGCAGAATCAGCTCATAGCCACCGACGGCAAAGGGC
>JBCCRV010000807.1:0-2914 GCA_039201085.1 Myxococcota bacterium
CCTCGCCCGCCGCCTCCAGGCAGCGAGCCGCGTCGTCGAGCTGGCCAACCAGCTCAAAGGCCGTCGCAGCCTGACTCAAGGCGCCATGCCGCTCGAGGATCTCAGCCGCCTCCTCCGCGCCGCGCCGCTCCGCCAACGTGCGCACGCCGTGAGCCTGAGCGTCCTCGAGCAAGGTCTCGCCCATGCGAAGTTCGATATCGCCCCAGCGTGGGTGGTCCGGCTCAAGGTGCACCAGCGCGTCCCGAAAGGCGGCGACCCGCTCCTGCGTTTCCGTTGCGCGCGCCGCCAGCACGAGCAGCATCCGGGCCGCGTGCTCCGGCAAGTCCGCCTCGACGTACGCCGCTGCTGCCGCCCGGTACTCGCCCTTTCCTTCGGCGCGCTTGGCCCGACGGTACGTCCCGTCCAGCAATCTACGGAGCAAGCTCAAGGCTGCCCCTGGGCCGCACGGCGCCTGGACGGCCGGCGGCTCGCTAAAGCGGCGACTTGAACCCACATCTCGCTGCCAAGCCTAACCCGAATCTGGCCCCGGTCGACGCCTTGAAATCGGCGCTCAAAAATGTGGCGCGCAGCCGCGTTCGAGGACAGATACGAGCGATTTAGAGCGGAACGCCCACTCATGTATAGTGGGAGCGTGAGCAACCGACTCGGCGAACTTCTCGTGCGCAGCAAGCGCATCAGCCTTGAGCAACTTCGCGACGCCCAGCAGTCGCAGCGCAAGGACGGCGTCAGCTTGGGCTACGCCCTAGCTAAGATGGGCGTGATCTCAGACCAAGAGATCACCGACTTTTTGAGCCAGCAGTACCGCGTCCAGTCTATCGACCTGTCGGAGTATGAGATCGACCAGTCGGTTCTCAAACTCGTGTCCTCGGACGTTTGCGAGAAGCACAAGATCATTCCCGTGAGCCGCGCTGGCTCATCGCTCATCGTCGCGATGGCGGACCCGTCCAACCTGCACGCGATCGACGATATCAAGTTCCTCACGGGCTACAACGTCGAACCCGTGGTGGCGTCGGAAGCGGCCATCGCCGCGTCCATCGAGCGCTCCTACTCCGCGCCGGAGATTTCCTACGACGACATCATGGATGGCTTCGATGAGGAGGAAATCGAGGTCGCGGACACGGAAGAGGACGTCGTCGACCTTGCCGGCGCCGAAGACGCGCCGATCATTCGTCTCTGCAACGCGATTCTCGTGAACGCCATTCAGAAGGGCGCGTCGGACATTCACGTCGAGCCCTACGAGCGCTCGCTTCGCGTGCGCTACCGCATCGACGGCGTGCTGCACGAGGAGATGGCGCTTCCGCCGAAGCACAAAAACGCGATTGCATCGCGTTTGAAGATCATGTCGAAGCTCGACATCGCCGAGCGCCGGCTTCCGCAGGATGGACGCATCAAGCTCAAGCTCGGCAAGGGCAAAGGCGAGATGGACTTTCGTGTATCCGCTCTTCCCACCCTTTGGGGCGAGAAAATCGTCCTTCGCCTGCTGGACAAGTCGAACCTCCAGCTCGACATGACGAAGCTTGGTTTTGAAGAAAAAGCCCTCGCCGACTTCAAGGACCAGATTCATCAACCTTACGGCATGGTGCTGGTCACCGGCCCGACCGGTTCGGGTAAAACAACGACGCTGTACTCGGCCCTATCGGAGTTGAACACGGCGGACACGAACATCAGCACGGCGGAGGATCCGGTCGAGTTCAACCTCACCGGCATCAACCAGGTGCAGGTGAACGAAAACATCGGCCTCAACTTCGCGTCTGCGCTCCGTTCGTTCCTGCGCCAGGATCCGGACATCATCATGGTCGGCGAGATTCGCGATTTCGAAACGGCAGAAATCGCCGTCAAGGCCGCCCTTACGGGGCACCTGGTGCTCTCGACGCTGCACACGAACGACGCACCGAGCACGGTGACGCGCCTCTTGAATATGGGCGTCGAGCCCTTCCTCGTCACGGCGTCCGTGAACCTCGTGCTTGCCCAACGCCTCGCCCGCAAGATCTGCCAAGACTGCAAGGTGGAGGTGCCGACGGAGCCGCAGGCGCTCCTCGACATTGGCTTTCGCGAAGACGAACTCGCCACAGTGAAAACGTACAAGGGTGCGGGCTGCCGCACCTGCAACGACAGCGGATACAAAGGCCGCGTCGCGCTCTACGAAGTCATGCCCTTCACGGACCGACTCAAGGAGATGGTGCTCCTCGGCTCGTCGACGGCCGACCTGAAAGAAGAGATGATCCGCGGCGGCATCGACAGCCTGCGTATGGCTGGAATGAAGAAGATCGTCTCCGGCATTACCACCGTCGACGAAGTCGTGCGCGTGACGGCGGCGGACGCCTCGCACTAAGGTCGGGCGAGCGCGTTAGCGCAAGCCCTCCTCCCTTGCCCTCGACCGTGCCTGCGCCCTCCGGTGCGGTCGGCCGTTGGCGGTGTGCTGTTAGCAGTTGGCGGTCGGCCTTTGGCGGTGTGCGGTCGGCCATTGGCGTTCCGCCGTCGGCGCTTGGTGCACGCACACCGAAGAGGGCGCGATTGAAACGATCGGATTGCGGCCTTCCAGCCCGTGTTGTCAAATCGATCGATCGCGAATTTCAGGATCGCGGGTGACACAGGCGATCGGGCGTGCGAATTATCACAATCGCAAAAGGCCCATAATTTCATAAAGATGAATGCAGTGAACATGCATGTATGGCAGCATTTATGGCACTACATTACGCGTCATTGATTGTCAGCTTGGAGGCGGTGCAGTAGATCCGGCCCATGCGTATCAGCAACAGCTTCTCCGAGGGCGAAGTCCAGGTCCTCGAGTTCATTCTCCAGACCTTGCTCCGCGGGGGCACGCCCAGCATGGCCACGCGCAACAAAGACTTCGCATCGCTCTACCGCAAGGTCATCACGATGAAGACCCGGATGGAGAAGAAGAAGAAGGAGA
>JBCCRV010000808.1:0-2884 GCA_039201085.1 Myxococcota bacterium
CGCGATTCCGTCCTGCAAACGCTACGTCATTATCCGGAGCGCTGCCGGAGCAGCGGCATGTTCGCGTAGGGCGAACTGAAGTCAGTCGAGCGCGGTTGTGGCGCCAGCGTGGCGGCCGAAGTCCAACGGCAGTCGGGCTACCCGCGGCGGATTACCTCGTTCAGCCTTTACCCGCACGTCACCTTCTACCGTCTCTTCTACGCCTCCGCGTCGCTCATGTTTCCGACCCAGTCCCTCGGAGAGGGCATGCAAAGTGTGGCGGAGACGTTCTATCCGATCTTCTCGGAAAGCCTCGCAGGCCGAACGATGAAGGCGCTTCTCGGTCGAACGCCTGAGGCGGTTCTTGCGCGCTTCGTGGACGCATACCGAATCGCCACGCCCTGGAACGAGCATGCGGTGGAGTTTGTCGACACCCAGGCGGCGCGTTGGAAATGCATGGTGGAACCGTGCGATTTCTACGAGTACACCTTCGCCGGCATCTGCACGGGCATGGTACGCGCCGCGACGGGGGTTGTGCCGACCTTTGAAGTGGTCGAACGCTCGCGCGCCACGAATCATCAACGTCTCGAGATGATGATTCGCTGGTGACCGTCGATCTGCCGTAGCTGTCGTTTATTTACGGTGGCGCCAGCCCTGCCGCGCGCATCAGCTGTCGCAGTCGATCGCTCGCCGTTTCCCAGATCATGTCCCGGTCAAAGAGCGGTCCTTCAGCGCGTTCAAACCCCTGTCGAAGGTAGCGGACCACGCCGAGGTCATCACCGTTTCGTGCGGCCACGCGTGCGGCCAGTCCAAGCCAGAGTCCGCGGCCCACTGCGTCCGACTCCGCGCTTCGCGACGCGACATCTGGCGCCGTGACTTCGCCCCCTTCGACCATCGCGAGCGCGTCGCGCGTCATGCCGCCGTGGCACGCTAGCGCGAAGCGGAGCGACGCCGGGGCGTCGGCGAAGTGTACGAGTGCCCGACGAATCGCAAAAGCGCGCAGCTCATCCGGGGCGCCTCCGAGAACCGCAGCAGTCTCATCGTATGTGGCATGCATCGGTAGCGCGTCGATCGCGGCTTCCAACTCCGGCGGCAAGAGGCTGCGACCCAAGGTAAAATCCTCCAAGGCGTGCCCGCGCGCGCCGCCGTTTTCACGGAGGCTGTCGGCGAGGGCGAGGGCTTCCTCGGCGTCGCCCAGCAGGACGCGTCGTCGAAGATACGTCAGGTCGTCGCCACCGCGAAGCCAAGCCTCCCTTTCGGCGGCAAGGGCGCCCTCTCCTTCGCCACTATCGAAGAAATCAAGCCACGCGTCCGCCCTAACTAGCGTGCGCCAACGGGCGCTAGCGACCGCGTCGCGAATCGGCGCTGGGGTTTGCAAGCGCGCGTCTTCGATGGCGATGCGTGCCTGGTGCCGTGCTGCGGCGTCCAAGCCAGCCAGCCACCGCACCGGGTCCGCCTTTGGATGGCCGAGTCCTTGGCGAGTCGCAGCTTCAAGCCGCGCGTCGAGGCCCTTGCGGATCGACTGCGGAACCACTAGTCGACTCGCCAGGTCACGAGGATGCAGCCGCCGTCGATCGTGGAGTGTGGAGTCGTACGTACGCGGCCTAGTCGCGCGCTCGAGAGCACCGTATGCACTGTCGCATCGATGTCGTTGACGCGAAGCTCGGAAGCCCCCGGCCAGTCGGTGAGACGGACCTCCGCCATGCCTGGCTGAATGAACCGTGCTTGGATGGTGCCGCGACTGAACGCATGCAGGAAGATCGACGGTATCCGACGTACAAGCTCCGCGTCGGATGTGGAGCGTACGACCGTTCGCCAGATGTTGCGCAGGCCGCTCCGTACACTGTTCTGGACGATTCTCCAATGGAGTGGAAGGGCGTCGCGCCGGACGCCGCGCGCAACCGCGTAGTAGATATCGTCGAGCACGTGGACAGGGAGCGGTGTCGCGATGTCTACGGCCAGATAGGGTTCGCGGAGGTGTCGCGGCAGGCGTTCGAGCGTCGCGCGGGTAAGCTCCTCACCCAGAAGTCCGGTCATGGCGTCACGCTGCCGCATGACGAAAGTACCCGATACGGTGTCCTTGGTCGCAGCGGTCACGACGACTCCGGTCCTTAGGTTCGGCCGTCTGGCTGGAAGAGGCGCTCTTGCGAGCCGTCGTTGTCGTAGTAGCGGCCCGCGCGGTCGAAGGTGATCGCGCCGAAGGTGTTGATCGCGATCGACCAAAGGAGCAGCAGCGCAAAGCCAATTCGAAACGGACGTTTGGTGAGCGCCAGCACGGCGAAGACGAGCACGAGGTAGTCGAGGCTGAAGCGATAGCCGAACTGAATCCAGCCGCTGTTCTGGTACATCAAGTTGAGCGCCATGACGGGCAGGATCGCGGCCCAGCAGGCAACGAGCGTGGGTGTGACCCGCTTCGCAAAGGGCGCCATCAGAAGAAACGGCGTCGTCACCCAAAAGGCGAGGCCGTGCCGGCTGATCATGATGTGCGGGTCGTGCACGCTGAGCCAGGGCAGGCCGCCGAAGAAGACGGCGAGGTTCTTCGACACGAAGTGGTAGTTGAAGAGGCCCCAGCGTTCGATGCGGGTGCGCCAGCCGATCTGGAGGTAGGTGTGGCCGAACTCGAAAGGATCGGCGAAGCGCGCGTCGTTCATCCACATCGCAACGCCGCCGCAGACCAAGATCGGCGCGGCGAAGCGTGCGCCGGAAAGGATGGCCTGGCCCCAGGAGACGTTGCGTGCAAAGCGAAGGGCCGTGACGTACCAGGCACGTCCCGTCTCCGGCGTCGCCCCATCGCCCGCCGACCCTCCGTCAGCGTTCTCATTCGCCTGCTGGTGCCGGCGCATCGCTTCGATCGCGAAGAAGAGGCAGAGCAGCGCCGTCGTGGGGCGCGTGAGGAACGCGAGAC
>JBCCRV010000809.1:0-2859 GCA_039201085.1 Myxococcota bacterium
CGCGTGCAGCGACGAGGGACTCTGCGAACCGGGCGAACGCACCCGATCGGGCGACGGCTGCGCCCCCGGCGAAGCACGCGACGTCGTCTGCGGCGAATCGTGTGCCTTCGAACCCGCCGGCGAGTGTGAAGCCGACGGCTGCGACTCACCCGGAGCGATGGAGTCCGCGGCTTGCGGTCGATGCGGCAGCACGACCCGCTTCTGCACGTCGTCCGGCACCTGGGAATACGGCGTCTGCGAAGAGCAAGACGATGCCTGCGAGCCGGGCACGGTCGTCGAAGAACCCTGCGGCTTCTGTGGACGTCGCGAGCTTCGATGCGGAACAGATTGCGGCTTCGCCGCGGGCGAGTGCGTCGACGAAGGCGTCTGCGCTCCAGGCGAACTCATGACCACGCGCGAAGGCTGCCCAAGCGGTGAAGAACGCGTCCTTCGATGCACCGAAGGTTGCGGCTTTGAGGAAGCACAGCGATGCATGCCCGTGCCCGTCTCGTGCACGCCAGCCTGTGCGGATGGTGAGCGCTGCGATCCCGACGGACGCTGCCGATGCGGCATCGGTCCAGCTTGCGACGACGATGAAGTCTGCGATGGGACCGCGTGCATCGCCCCTTCGACGGGCTGCACGCTCGCCCCTCCGTTCACCGGATGCCGCGTCGGCGAGACCTGCGACCTCAACGCCGCGGGCGAACCGGAGTGCTACCGCGCAGGTCCAGTTTCCGAAGGCGGCCGATGCAGCTCGCAGGACGACTGCGGCGCCGACCTGAGCTGCCGAGACATCGGCGGCGAAATGGTCTGCCTCCGTCTGTGCGCCGAGGACGACGACTGCACAGGCGGACCCGGTTCGGTCTGCGCACTCGTTTCGCGCGACGAAGAGGAGAACATCCTCGCGCGCACGTGCACGCTTGATTGCGATCCGCGAACCAACGGCGGATGCGTATTCGGCGGCTGCCAGCCCTTCGATGGCGTTCCCGTCGATTTCACGCACTGCGTTCCTCGTGGCACATCAAACTTCTTCTGCTCTTCCGACGCCGCGTGCGAACCCACGCGCGGATGCACCACGGACCTCTTGGGCGTGACCGCCTGCCAGAGCTATTGCCGCGTAGGCACGGACGACTGTGGAGCCTGCGAAGGCTTGCCGGGCGGCGTCGAGATCGGCGACACCGAATGGGGCGTGTGCGTAGGTCCGATCTAGAAAAGCGATGATGTGCGCTTGCGTTGCGGGAGGTAGACCGGTTCGATCGAACCGGTCTTGGCGCTTGGGCCTGGCTTAGCCGTTCACCCGTTCACCCCTCTCGTTTACGGCGCGCTGGTCATCTTCTGCATCACGCGTTCATCCGCGACCGCGGACCGAACCTCGAGGGCCCACTCGGCCATCGCTTCCGGTCGGGCCGTGGCCGACGTCTTCACCCGGCGCCATGAACGAAAGGCGTTCACGAGTGAGCGATTCAAGCGTTGACGTGACCCGACCGATAGACGCGCTTCCGATTCGAAGGCCCTCTCGTAGTTGCGCACGACCTCCTCGCGCCAAGGCACGTTCTCCTCCAAGGGCATGTCGACGGGCTGCCAGAGCGTGATCGCCGGTGGTCGTACACCTTCGAGCGCTGCCGCGCGCAGCCGATCGTGGCCGTCGAGCACCACGTGCATGTCTAGGGCGCCCACCCACCAAAGGAGGATCGGCGGCAGCGTTTGCTCGCGGGCGTGTTTGCGCCACGACTTCACGCGCGATGCGTTCGGGTCCGAAGGGCTTCGCAGCAAGCAGACGTCGCCCGAGCCGTTGATGCCCCACGACACATAGCCCGCCGGCGGCGAAGCATCCGCCTTCAGCATCCCGTAGGCCATGCAGGGAAGGCGATCGCGATCGACCGGCGCGTAGACGTCGAACGTCCCCGCCCGAAGCTGTTGCGTAAGGTCCGCCGGCTCACGAAGCTCTGTGAGCTGCCAAACGCCCGGCCGAAGCGGCGACGCAGCGCTTTCGCCGAGGGAGCGCGCGAAGAACTTCATCCAGCCTTCGATGGTGTCGACGGAACGCGCCTCATCAGCCCGAATCGGCGGGACCACGCCGAGGCTTTCGCGCCTGTCGCGTCGCGCGACCCACACACCTTCGTAGCGAAGCTCGACGCGCGCCCAGAAGAGTGCCTCGCTCCGCCGGCGAACGCGCAGGCACCCCGAACCCAAATACTCGATCACTAGGCCCGGTCGCCCGGCGTTCACGGTGAGCGTCAAGCCGCTTTCGGACGGGCTGGAGAGATGCATCGCGAAGGGCCCATCGTACCCCGGCCCGTATGCAGAACGCGACCGGTCGCTCAGCGGAAGCGCAGCACGAGTGCCGCGTTTGCGCTGCGGAAGCCAGCCGCGCGCCGAGCGCCTAGCTGGATTCGCGCAGCTTGCGCCCCGCGCGACTTCGTCCTGCAAGCCGGGTGGCGATCTCCACGAGCGTTCCGTCGTTTTCCCACTGTCGAAAGCGGTGGTAGACCGTTTGCCAAGGGCCAAAGTCCTTCGGCAGTTCGCGCCAGGGGCGGCCCGTCGTGAGCACCCAAAGCACGCCGTCGAGCATGAGTCGGGCGTCTTTAGGCGGCCGGCCAGGCCCGGACTTTCGCTCGCAAAGAAACGCGACGCGCCGCCAGGCTTCGTCGCTCAGCGCCGACGCTTCCTCGCGCGTTCGGCGACGTCGGCGGCGTCGCTTGCGTGCGGCGCCCAGGGCGGCGCGGCGCTCAAGGAGAAAGGTGCGCTCACCTTCGCTCTTGACGTGCGCGAGGGCTTCCTCATACGCCGCGGCGGCTTCGTCCGTGCGACCGAGACGCGACAGGAGGTCCGCCCGGGCGGCGGGTAAGAGGTGATAGCCCGGAAGGGCGCGCCGCTGCA
>JBCCRV010000810.1:0-2839 GCA_039201085.1 Myxococcota bacterium
AAAACTACTTGGCGCTTGCCGAGCGATACGAGAACTACCGCTTCCGCACGCGCGCGGACGTGCAAGCCGTTCACGCAGTGAACGAGGGTTACGCAGTTGAGTTCGTCGACGGTCTGTGCGGCGGCGCGCGTCGCCGTGCCGAAGCGCGCTACGTCTTTCTTTGCGCCGGCGTGTTCGGAAGCCAATCGGTTCTTGCGCGCTCCAGGGATCGCGCGCGGGAGCACCGTGGCGAAGGGCTTGCGCATGTGAGTGACCGCCTCGGTGAGCGCTTCTTCACCAACAACGACGACACAGCCCTTGCGTTGACGCCGGACACTTCTCTCAGGCTGGACGACGGCCCAACGATCACCAGCAGCGTCGCCTACCACCCCCCATCGGGCGGCGTGGTTCTTGTTCAGGACGGGGGTCTTCCCGCGGAACTGTCGCGGTTCATGGATCCGTTTTTCACGGCGCCCGTGTATCTCGATCGAAATCGCTACGGGGCGCGTGTAGGAGACGCGACGCCGGTCGAAGGGGAAACGGACGCCGGCGATGCCGGTCTTATCGACGAGCTCCTCCGAGCAGACCTCGGTCACTCGGGCATCGAGCAGCTGGTCTTGGCGTGGCTCACGGGCGATTTACCCGACGCTCTTCCGCGGCAGCTTCGCGACGTGATCCCGGACCTTCGTTCGCAGCTCGTCGAGCGTACGCGACACGACTTTGGCCGCGCGATCGACAAGCTGCTCGACCGCTCGGCTGCGACGGTCGTGGACCGGTTCACGCTCGGTCGTGCGATGCGTTGGCCGAAGTTGCGCGCCCGCCTCATTCGCGGCGCTCGGCAGCTGGGAGAGCGGCTTCTCATCGACCGAGACGCGCTCGTGGAGCAAGCGCAGCAGAGTTTTCTGCGCTACTTCCTCGTCCTCGACCCCCGTCAGGAAGTTCGCCGCCGGCTGGGTGATTTCTACCGTTCGCGCATGCCGCATGGGCGGATGTTTCTCCTTTCGATGGGCGCGGAACCGCGGCCTTCGAAGCTCCAGTGGTCGACGGACCGACTGCAAGTCGTTGGTGGCGAGGGGCCCTTTCAGACGAATGCCCAGCTCGCGCGAAGGGCGATGCGCGACCTTTCGAACGAACTTGGTGCAGAACTTCGACTTCACCCCTTTTCGTCGCTCGCCCGGAAGCGAATGACCGTGCATCCGCAGGGTGGCGCGGTGATAGGGACGGATGCCGAGAGCGGAGTCGTGAGCGACGTGGGCGAAGTATTCGGTCATCCGGGATTGTTCATCTTCGACGCGTCGACCTTTCCGACGTCCGTTGGTGTCAACCCTTCCGCAACGGTTCTCGCGGTCGCGGAACGAAACGCACTGGCGTTCGTGCGCGAGCGGCGCGGGGCCGCGTGGCCGCTGGGAGACGATTCGCCGGGTGCACGCGAGTTTCACAAGCAGCAGCAGAGTGCGAGGTCCTTTGCGAAGCGTCGCTTGTCTCTTTTTCCGACTTCACCGCCGGAACGGGTGGACGGCGCGCCCGATCCAGGGCCGCGCGCGCTCCCCATCGGGCTAGCGTTCAGCGAGGAGCTGACGGGCGCCTTTCATCCATCGGACATTCCGACAGGCATGGGCGAGCGCTGGTGCCTGAGGCTTCGCGTGCGAATCCCGGACCTGGACCGATGGCTCGACGATTCCGAACACGTTGCCGAAGTTGCCGGAACCTTCACTGCAAGCGCGCTGAAGTGCAGCGAGGTGCCGGTGCACGGTCGCGTGCGCATGTTTCCATCGAGCGACGGTGGCTTTCACTACGAGGTGGAGTTTGACGACGGCCGCGGACGGCTATCGGCAACGAAGACCATGAAGCCCACGCAACTTCGGGCGACGGAGTTGCAGGCCGCAACGATGCACGCGGAGGCGGAGCTGGACCTCGAAGGCCGGCGCTACCGCGGACAGCTGCACGTAAGCATTGCGGGCTTGCTCACCGAGCAGCTGCCCGGTCTCGAGGTCACGGGAACTTCCGAAGCCGTTCAAATCGCGTGGACCATGGCGCGCTTTGCCCAGTTCTTTGCGGGCGGCCTCATGCCAGATCCGACAAAGGCGGCGCGCGACGAAGCAAACGACGAAGCACCACGCGTGCCCGTCCAGCGTCGTGAGAGGCGGAGCGCGTGAGTCCGGTGTCGCAGGCGGTGGCCACGGACGATGGCCTGAAGCTCCGTCTCCGCCGCTTGGATCCGATTGGGCGCGGCACGCCCAAAAGTTCGGTGCTGCTCCTCCACGGCGCGAATACGAACGGCGATTCGTTCTTCGTTCCCGGCGGCGGCCTCGCGGCCTGGTTGGCCCAGCAAGGTCATATCGCTTGGGTTCTCGATTGGCGCGGGAGCACGGAGATCGTAGACCGCTTCCAATCGTCCCACCACGAGCGATTCGATTTCGACCACGTGGCTGCCAACGACGTCTCCGCGGCACTTCGCGCGATCAAGGATGCGTGCCCGGATGCCCGAGTTTCGATTGTTGGCCACTGCATGGGGGGCGCCTCGACGGCGATGGCGCTCGGTTCGGGCCGGCTCGAGCCCTTCGATATTCGGCACGTTGTTTTCATCGCTGCGGGGCTTTTCCTTTCGGGGCCGATCGAGTCTCAGCTGCGCATGAACGACGGCATGCTTGAGAACGCCATCGCCGAGGACCCTTCCCACCCGGGAGCCGATCCGAAGCGCCTCGAAGACTGGCCCGAGCAGCTACGACGGATGGCCGAGCTCTGGCCCCGCTCTTCGCTTCCGCAGGGCGAGTCGAGCGGCGACTTGGTGTTTCAGCGAGCCTCGATCATGTATGGACGCCCCTATCGGAAGGGCCTCGTGCCCCCCGATGTCCACGAG
>JBCCRV010000811.1:0-2839 GCA_039201085.1 Myxococcota bacterium
AACCCCACAGCGGCCGATAGCCTTGGGTGGCATGTTGAATGCGTGCTGGATGGCCTGTGTCTTGGGTTGTGGGGGAGCGCAGGCCGCCGCTGTCGAGGCATCGGCGCCTTCGACTCCCGCACGCGAAACGGCGTCGCAGGCTCCCGAGATGGCGCGCGACGAAGACCCCCCAGAGGCGCCTGCTCCGCCTGCTCCGCCGCGCGATCCGCTTCCGCGCAACGTGCATTCACGGGCGCTGGCCCTTGGGGCGCAGCACACGTGCCTTCTCGATTCACACGAGGTTCGCTGCTGGGGGTCGGGGCGCTTCGGTCAACTTGGGCCGTCGTACGCGAACCTCGAGCCCCACTACCGAGCCTTTGAACGGCGAGCCGGCGAACCCTTCGGCAGTTTTGTGCAGCTGGAGTCGGGCGCCTGGCATAGCTGCGCGCTCGAAGCCGGCGGCGAGGTCCGGTGTTGGGGCCATGGTGGCTATGGTCAGCTGGGGCAGGGCGATGCGGACGCGCGCGAACCCGTCGTCTTTCCCGTTGATGGGGTGGTCGCCATGGCGCTCGGTCACCGATTTACCTGCGTGCTTCGTGAAAATGGACGCGTATGGTGCGCCGGCGAGGCCGGTCCGCTTCGCTGGCCGGAGCCCGAGCCGCTGGAGGGCGTGGACGCGCTGCACATCCGCGCCGGTCGCGCCCACCTTTGCGCAGTTCTGCGGACCGGCAGTGTTCGCTGCTTTGGCGAGAACCTCGACGCCCAGCTTGGCGACGGAACGCGCAGCCTGGGCGGCGCCGGCGACGCGCTCGCTCTCGAAGCAGACGGTCCCGAACGCGGGCTCCGGCTGGTCCTTGGCGGCGCCGAGAGCTGCTACCTGGCAGAAGGCGGTGGCGCCTGTTGGGGACGGAACGATTCGTTTCAGCTCGGCGATGGCGCCGGCGATGCGATGACGGCGCTGCGCAGCCCGCGCGCGATCGCGCCCGCCGACGCGATGGCCTTCGGCAGCCGCTACGCCTGCAGGCTCGCCGAAGGACAGGTCGCGTGTCGTGGCCTCGGCCATCGCGGGCAAATCGGCGATGGCGGGCGCAGGCTGCGGCGCAGCTGGACCCCCGTGCGCCGGCTTAGGGGCGCGTCGCAGATCGGCGCGGGCGCCGCGCACGCGTGCGCGATCGTGGGTCGACGGGTGTGGTGCTGGGGTGCGAACCGGCGCGGTCAGCTTGGCGACGGCACGCAAACGGACCGAGCGACGCCCGTACGAGTGGCGGGCGTTCGTTTGCTGGAACTCAACGGGCCGCCGGGCATTGGGTGCGAATCCTGAAAGACCCGGTGGCGAGGAGCCACGCTCTTAGAGCTCATCCCAAAATCGCCGCGGCCATCTTTCCGCCAGCTCTCAGCCATCCCCTCGTCTCGAAAAAGCTCAGCATTTACTTCGCTTCGCGGACGCTGAGTTCCGCGCAACCTGTTCAAAACCTGGCCACGGCGATTTGGGGATGAGGTACTAGGTCTGCGCGTCTTTGATGAGATGCGTTTTCAGTTGTGCGATGCCGTAGACGTCTTCGTAGCCTTCGATGCGGTATCCACGACGAAGGTAAAAGCCGCGGCGGTCCGGTCGCTTCGAGCGCGCGCTGCAGCGCACGTGGAGGCGCCGCGTTTGCGCCAGCGCTTCGAGGCGATCGACAAGCGCTGTCGCCACGCCGCGGCCACGGCAGGCGGGATGAACCGCCAGCCGCGTGAAGTGCAGGCTGTCTTTCGCGAACTCATAGCGGACGGCGCCCGCGGCGCGTGCGTTCACGAACGCGAGCAGGGCGCCCTGTTCGATCGCTTGGCGCGCCGAATCGGGCGTGTCTTTCAGAATCGAAGACGGCAGGTCCCGTGCCGTTTCCGCAAAGGCCGCGCGCGTCAGTCCCACCAGTAGCCATACGTCGGAGGGAAGGGCGTTGCGCACGTCCATGCGCGTAGGTTAGCAGCGGTCGTCCATGAGCGCGGACACGATAGCGTGTGCGGCCCTCGCGTGCGCAACCGAGCGCTACGTTTCGCGGATGCAATCGCGCACGCAGTTGGCGAGGATCCTTCGGACGGGCGCGAACGCACCCTTGCACACCCGCCCGCCCTATGGCTGAGTGCGGACCGCATGGCTGGACATTTCTTTGAAGACTTTCGCGTAGGCCAGGTGCTCACGCATGCCGTACCTCGAACGCTCACGGAGGGCGATCGCTCGCTCTATATTGCTCTCACGGGCGATCGCAGCCCGGTGGCGAGCGCCGCAAGCACCGCGGCTCACTACGGCTTCGACGGCTTTCCGCTTCATGATTGGCTCGTCTTTCACACGGTCTTTGGAAAGACCGTCACGGACGTTTCGCTAAACGCCGTCGCGAACCTCGGTTACGCCGAAGTGGAGTTCGTGCAACCGGTCTTTCCCGGCGACACGCTGGCGTCGAGCTCGACGGTGATCGGTCTCAAGCAGAACTCGAGTGGAAAGACCGGCATCGTTTGGGTCTCGACGAGCGGCACAAACCAGCGCGGCGAAGAGGTCATGCGCTTCAAGCGCTGGGTGATGGTCAACAAGCGTGATCCGGCCTCGCCGGCGGCCGAAGCCGTCGTGCCGGACGTCCTGGACGTCGTGGACCCGGCGCCGCTCTTGGAGGCTCGCTTCCCGTCGAAGGTGACGCCCTTGCCGACCGATCGCGGCCCGGCCCTCGGGGCGCTCGATGCCGGGAGCGTGATCGCCCACGACGGAGCGATGACGATTGAGGAAGCCGATCACATGCAGGCGACGCGCCTCTATCAAAACACGGCGAAGGTGCACTTTGACCCGTCCGCCTCTGCGCGTTTCGGCAAGCGTCTCGTCTACGGTGGC
>JBCCRV010000812.1:0-2827 GCA_039201085.1 Myxococcota bacterium
AGCGCGAAGCCAAACGGCGAACCCCTCGGATGATTCACAAGAGAAGCGTACCCGGGACCACCGTGCGCCGAATTCCGGTACCTCCGGTCGAACTTCGTCATCCGCTCGCGGGCTTCGGAAGCACTCTCGGACGACGGTGTCTCGTCTGCGGCCGAAGCACCGTTCAGTGTACGCGGGCCCGATGAGTGGGAGCATCCACTGGCTAGGAGAACAGCCAAGCATGTTCCAAAGAGTCGTCGCGCGGACGCAGCACAAGTCACGACGCCGCGATAACACGCAGTCTTCGGCACTGCATTCCCCGCATTCCAGTGATGTTTCGTCCGCCGATCGGCATCTTCGGACAACGAGCGTTGGCGGTGTTCTTCAGGAGGCCGGCTTTCTCGTCGTGGAAGCCTCTGATGCCACATTCAACGCTGCCGCTGGTGGCCACGGCAAGCCCTACCTTCGTTTTCCGCCCTCGTTGCGACCGATCAGCTGCCAGCCAGTGCCCGCACGGCTTCATCAACTGCGCTCTTCGACGCACCCCGTCGCCTGCTCCTCAGAGCTTCCACTTCCGGCTTCAGCGCTTTGAGCTTATGCTCCGCGACGGCGCGCAGGGCGTAGTCGCGGCCGTCGGCGCGAAAGGCGCGGAGCACGGCGCGGAGGATGGCAATCGCGCGCTCGTCGCCGCGGGTTGCGAGGGCTTCGCCGGCGGCGGCGCGGGAGACGAGGTCGACGAAACGGCGTTCGCCGAGTTCGGCTAGTGCGTTTGCCGCTCTTGGGCTCTTACCGTTTCGAAGGCCGTCGATGGCGGCGAGGCGAAAGGTGGGATCGCGAAGGGCGGCGATGAGCACCTCTTCGACGGGATCATCGGACTTGCCGTGGCGCGCCAAGGCGAGGGCGGCGCGCCTGCGAGTCGCCGTCGACGAATTCAGCGCTTCACGAAGCGCCTGTTCGGCCTTTGCGCCGGGTAGGGCGTCTTCTAGGGCGTTCGCGGCGGTGAGCCGTACCCCCTGGTCTTCGTCTTCGAGCGCCCGCGCAGCGAGGCTCAGGGACTCGCCTGGATGGTCTGTGCTGAGATGCGCGGTGCTTATGTGCATCAGGGCGTCGACTGCCGCAGCGCGAACGCGGGGCGATGCATCTTCGTCGAAGGCGCGCTTCGCCGCGGCGTTTACGTTGGCACGAAGTTCGTCTTCCGTGCGTTCTGCAAGGCGTGCCGCAAGCGTTGCCGCGCCGACGAGCACGGAGGCCCGCACGTCCGCGTGCGCGTCGTCGCCGTAGGAAAGCAGCACGGGGCCGTCGAAGGTGTCGCCGATCGCGCCGAGGCCCCGCACGGCGGCGGCGCGTATCGGACCGAGGGCGTCGTCCAGCAGCGTTCGAAGCGCTTCGCGCGCTTCTTCGTCGCGTCCATCGGGCGGTTCGGCGAGCGCGAGGGCGGCGGCCTCGCGGTAGCGCGGGTCGCGGGCCTTCACGTCGCGAAGGGCCGCGTCGAAGTTGGGTTTAAGGGGCGAGAGCCCGAAGAGGAAGGGGCTGCTCACCGGGCGCGACGCATTCGATAGAGCATGGCGTCGAGCACGACCTGCTTGTTTCCGTTGCGCGCGAGGTCCGCCGCTGCTTCGCGAAGGAGCTCGGTTCGCGCGGCGGCGGTGGCGGCGCTCACCCGTCGCTCAAGTCGAGCGCCGTCAAAGGCGACGGGCGGAAGGCCCAGGTCCAATCGGCTGAGGTCTCGGTAGTAGAGCGCGAGCCCGTCCAGGGCGAGGGGCAGGTCGTCGTGCTTAGCGAGCCGTTCGGCGGCGTCGAGAAGCGCGCCCGGTCCGCCTCGGCTAGCGGCGGCGTCCACTTCTTCGGCCAGGGCCAGCAGCGCGTCGGCGGCGCCGTCCTCGCTGAGGGCGAGGGCCCGGTCCGCGCGCCCGCCGGCCAGGGCCGCAGCAGCGCGTGCCGAACCCTCGGTGACGCCGCGCTCTTGAAGAAGGGCGATGAGCGTTTCGAGGGGGAGCGGGTTGAAGCGCACGCGCTGGCAGCGTGAGCGAATCGTGGGCAGGAGCCGGTCCGGCCGTTCGGCGAGCAGAATGAAGGTGACGCCCGCCTTCGGTTCTTCGAGGGTCTTGAGCAGGGCGTTGGCGCTCTCGGGGTGGTTTTCCGGAAAGCTCACGTCCGCCTCGGAAAATATCAAAAACGCCATGGGCGCCTCGAAGGGCGCGAACTCGGCGTAGGGCAGGATTTCCTCGCGAAGCGTTTCCACGCGAAGGTTGCGATGGCCGTCGTCGCGGGGCCGAAAGATGCGCACGTCCGGATGGGCGCCTTCGTCGATGCGATGAAGGGCCTTCTCGCCCTGGCCCGCCAGCGCCGCTTTGGCGAGCGCCATGGCCGCGAGCTCTTTGCCGACGCCGCTTGGGCCATCGAAGAGGTACGCGCTCGCGATGCGCTCGGTGGCCACGGCGCGGCTGAGAATCTGTACGGCGGAGCGCTGCGCGTGAACGTGATCAAACGCCGGATGCGGGGTCATTCCAAAAATCACCGTGGTCAGGTTTTGAGCAGCTTGCGCGGAGCTGTCGCGCCCGCGAGGCGAAGTTAATGCCGAGCATTTTCGAGGTGAGGGGATGGCTGACGCGTGAGCGGGCGGGAAACATGGCCGTCGCAACTTTGGGGATGAGCTCTACTTGGACGCCGGCTGAAGCAGGCTCGTCGCCAGCGTTTCGATCGCCGCCACGACGGCGTCCGGCGTGAGCGCCTCGGGGTCCACGAAGGACTGCATCACGAGGCCGTCGAGCAGACCGATGACGAGTCGGGGCAGCGTGTCCATCGACACCTTGCTCTCCACGCCAAGGGCGCCGAGCTGGGGCTCGAG
>JBCCRV010000813.1:0-2822 GCA_039201085.1 Myxococcota bacterium
GACGGCGATGCCATCTCCGAAGGTGTTGAAGCTCGGTTGCAGATGCCTAGCGGTGCTTCCTATCTTGGGGGCATCAGCGAAGCCAGGCAGGTTTCCAACCAACTGGTGTGGTCAATTCCATCGCTCGCTCCCGGTGCGAAACTCGATTACCAGTTTGACTGTGTACTCGGCCAAACCGGCGACAATCTCTTCGCGTTCGATTGCCGAGGTTCAGCCGCGGGCGAAACACGCGGGTAGAACTCGTCGTACGCACACGGAACGCCGCCTTCGTGCGCTCGCGCGGAAGGCGCGAGGGCAAGCGCCGTCAGTAGTGAAAGAAGGGCCGGAATCGCCGCGCGCACGCCCCTTGGACGCGTATGCGCAGGAGAAATTGGCGAACCTTCCACCCCTTCAACGTGCCTAGGAACGCGCCTGCTGGCAAAAATGCCGCAAAAACCGTGAAAATCACCGCGAAAGCGCTGTGGGTTGGATGCCACGTCCCTAAGGACGTTCCTAGGGCCCGTGTTGTTCTATGGCACCGTTCCACGGCAGCGCACCGCATCTTAGGGCTCAGCGGGCGTGTCGCCTTCCGAGTTCTCCACGGCACTCGATGGCGTCTCTTCGTCCGGGGCGTCCTCGAGGGCGGGCACCATGACGGTCCAGATGCCGATCGCGATCAGGGCGGCAAACGCCAACGCAAAGAAGATGTAGCGGCCCTTTGGCGTTTCGTAATCATCCGGCCGAGTTTGGCCGCTCATCGCGCCTTCCCGAGCAACGCCACGGCCTCGCCCACGATGGAAGTCAGGGGCACGCGCGCCGAGTCCTTTTCGCTTCGCGCCTTCAGTTCTGCCTGGCCTTCCTTTAGCGTGCGCTTGCCAACCGTGATCCGGATCGGATAACCGACGAGGTCAGCGTCTTTAAACTTCACGCCCGGGCGCTCATCCCGGTCGTCGAGTACGGCCTCGATGCCGTGTTCGCGAAGTTCCTTGTAGATGCGTTCGGCCTCTCGATCGACGGCCTCGTCGCCGCCGAGCGAAAGCACGGCTACGGCGTAGGGCGCGATGTTCTTGGGCCAGCGGATGCCGCCCTCGTCGTGGTGTTGCTCGATGGCCGCCGCCATGAGGCGTGAGACGCCAATGCCGTAGCAGCCCATCACGAAGGGGTTGGCCTTGCCCTCGGCGTCGAGAAAGGTCGCGTTCATCTTCGCCGAGTAGTGCGTGCCCAAAATGAAGATATGGCCGCCTTCGATGCCGCGGAACGTCTTCACGGACGAGCCGCACTGAATGCAGCTGTCGCCCTCGGCGACCTGGCGCAGGTGCATGAGCTCACCGCTGAAGTCGCGGCCGTAGGCCACGTTGCGCAGATGGTGACCGGTCTTGCTGGCTCCGGCGACGGCGCCGCTCATCGCGCCGACCGCATGGTCGACGTAGATCGGGCCTTCGAAGGTGCGCCCCTCGAACGGTACGGGGCCGATGTAGCCGATCTTGGCCTTCATCGCCCGACCGACCTCTTCGTCCGAGGCGAGGCGCAGCTCGTCCGCATCCACCCCGAGGGCCTGGGCGAGGCGTACTTCGTTGACCTCGTGGTCGCCGCGCACGCATGCCATCGCGAGACCGCCCGCGTGGGTGTAGATGAGGGTCTTGATCGTGCGGGTCAGGTCGATGCCTTCCTTCGCGAAGAACTCCACGACCTTCGCCATGGTCTTCACGCCGGGCGTTTCGACGAGCTCCATCGGCGCGCCCTTATCCTCGGCGCCGTCCGCGCTGCTTTCCGGAATGCGCGCGACGGCGACTTCGACGTTGGCGGCGTAGTTGCAGCTCGGACACGCCACGATCGCATCTTCGCCGCTTTGCGCGAGGATCTGAAACTCCGCGCTCGTGTCGCCGCCGATGCTTCCGCTGTCGGCTTCGACGATGCGGTAGTCGAGGCCCACGCGCTGAAAGATGCGGTGGTAGGCGTCGCGCATCCGGTCGTAGCTTTGGCGGGCGTGCTCCATGTCCACGTCGAACGAATAGCAGTCCTTCATCAAGAACTCGCGGCAGCGCATGAGTCCGGCGCGAGGGCGCGGCTCATCGCGGTACTTCATTTGCACCTGATAGAGGCTGATCGGAAGCTGCCGGTAGCTCTTCACTTCGCGGCGCACCAGGTCGGTCACGATCTCTTCGTGCGTGGGGCCGAGATGGTAGTCGCCGCCCTTTCGATCTTTGATACGTACGAGCACGTCGCCGTAGACATCCCAACGGCCCGTCTCTTGAAAGTAGGAGGCTGGCAAGAGCGCCGGCATCAAGATTTCCTGCGCGTCCGCGTCGTTCATCTCGTCGCGCACGATGTTCGCGATCTTCGTGAGCACGCGCTGACCCAGGGGCAACATCTCGTAGATACCTGCGCCCACCATGCGAATGAACCCGCCGCGTAGAAGCAGGACGTGGGACGCATCGACAGCGTCTTTCGGGGTTTCCTTGAGGGTCGGAATGAAGGCTCGGCTAAGGCGCATGGCAGCGTCCTAGCAGGCCTTTTGGGCCTTGTCTGGTCCCGAACGAAGCGTCTCGCCGTTTGTCCGGGCTCAAGGGCTGGACGCAAGCGCCGTACCCCTCACCATGAGCGCCGTACCTGTTCCCCGCGTGCCCCAATCCCTCGAAGCCCGCGTGAGTGCGGTTCGCGAAGAACTCTGGTTTGGCGATGACGATCCGCGCCGTACGGAGGAGGCGGCGGCGGCCAGCCTTGCGGCCGCGACAGCGGAATGCGTAGGGCTCAAACCCTTTCCGGCGGTGGCCGCGAAGGCGATGCAGCTCGTGCAGGATCCCAACGTTTCCGTACCGATGCTCGGCGAGTGCATTGAGAGC
>JBCCRV010000814.1:0-2797 GCA_039201085.1 Myxococcota bacterium
CCTCCTTCTCGCCGCTTGCGGCGACGACGACACCCCCCCGCTGGCGGACGGCTCGGTCGACCTTGCGATGGAGGCGGGCGCAGACGCCGGGACCGACATAGCCGTCGAGATGGCGGCAGACACGGCGCCCGCCGACATGTTTGTCGTGGAGCCGCCGCCGTCGTGCCCCGCGCTTCCTGAGGTGGCGCCGCCCGCATGCGGAAGCGGACCCGTCGCCCGCGGTTCGCTCATCCCCGGCCCTGCGGACGACGCCTTTGACGCAGCGCTCGCCGCCAAGGCCTTTGACTACGATCGCGCCTTTCACGCGATCTTTGCGCTTCACACGGGCGTGAACACGGAGGTCCGCGTGCCAAACGCCGCGGACCGGGAGACGATTCGCCGCTTCTTTGAAGAACACGAGGGTTGGGACCTCGCCGCCTTCGCGGAGAGCGAAGTGGCAGACATGGTGTCGTGGAACAAGGTCGCCGGCGCCTACGGCGGCGTTGGCGCGGCGGCGGACGCGTTTCGCTACGCCGTGCTGCGTGACGAGGGCGCCGCCTGCGAAGACGTTGAACGGGCCCGTAGCCACGTTCGGGCCGCACTCGGTGGCGTGCGCCGCGCCTTTCAGGTGACGGGCGAGCCCGGCATCATCGCGCGCGGCTACCAGCGCAACGATGTGCCGGGCAATCCCGTCGAAATCGTGCCGCTCTTCGACGAATCGGGCGCTCCTCTTCCGGCGGAAAAGAACAACGGCACCTGGCGCGCGGACAACAGCGGCGCGCTCCCCGAGTACGATTGGGAGGACTCGTGCAGCCGCGACATGATCATCGGCTGGGTCGTGGGCATTGCGGCCCTCTGGGAGGTCATGGAGCGCGACCCCACGTTCACGGACGAAGAGCGCACCGGTTTGCGCGGTGACGCCCAGCTGCTCGCCAACAGCCTGATGGAAGTGCGCGAAGAAGGCCGCGACCTCGAGATTTGGGACGCGGACGGCCGAAGAACCTTTCACGGCACGCTGCACGAATCGGCCATCGAATCGGTCTACCTCGACTTCTCGATCAACGCGCAGCACGCGATCATGTCGCTCGGCATCATGTCGGCGCTTGCGCGCGTGACCGGCGACGAAGCGGTCTCAAGCTACGTGCACAACGAACTCGTGCGGCGTCGCCGCATTCATGAGCTCGTTCGTGACATGGTCGGTGGCGTCATCGACTTTGAAGAAGCGACCAACTACTCGAACTACAACATGGCCTACAATGGCGCGTGGCTCGCCAACCGCTACCTTTGCGGCGACGAAGCGCGCACCCTCGTTTCCGACGGCATCACGAGCGACCTCTACGAAGGCCGCCAGCCCGAAGAGATTGGCCAGAGCTTCTTTGACTTCACGTACCTCGCGACGCGCACCGGCGCGACGGTCGGCGCAAGCGGCGATGCCGCGTCCGTCAACGAGGCGCTGACCCGCGGCCTCGCAACGCTCAATGGCTTTCCGGCGCCGCCCTTCTGGAATGAAAACGTCGAAAACTGCGACGCGGCGGAAATCGAAGCGGGCGAATGCACCGCCATCGACGGCGAAACGCTGATCACCCTCTCGGACACGCTCGGCCGCGGCGATAACCCCGTGTCGACGACGCCCCTTCCGATGTCGATCCGTCCGCCGAGCAACTTCTACTGGCGCTCCGACCCGTACCGAGTCAACTCGCCGGGCAACGGCCAGTCCCTTTTCCCGGGTGTCGACTTTCGCATGGCGTACTGGATCGGCCGCTACCTGCGCGTCGAGTAGGGCCTCGTCATCTATCCGAAGAAGTCGACGATGGCCGACTCGAAGCGCATGCGATCCAAGAGCGGCGTGAGGTGGCCGCCGACGACGGTCGTGTGTTCGCCGCCGGATCCCGCCGCCGCACGCTTTCCAATGGCGACCATCTCGGGCGGCGTTTGCGCGCCGCTCACCACCAAGGTCTTGCTACGAATGGCCGCGTAGGAACGCTGCGGCGTCCAATCAAAGGCGATGCTTCGCACCTGATCGAAGGTCTGCGCTGCATCCGCCTCCATTTGCTTTCGTCCGGGCTCGGGAAGTCGCTCCCAAGCGCCGTCGCCTTGCCAGTAGTCGACGAAAGCCTTCAACCATTCGGACGTTCCCCGCGCGGCCTCGTCGAAGAACCCGCGCTCGACCATATGGCTCATGCGCGCTTCGCCTTTGAGCTCGTAGTGCAGCCCCCAAAGGACCGGATCGAACACGGCGAGGCGCCGCAGCTCGTCGCCGAGCAAACGGGCCGCATGAAAGGCGACGGCGCCGCCGTAGGAGTGGCCGACGATCATCGTGGCCTCGAGGGCCCGCACGAGCTCGACAGCAACGGCGACGTCCGCGCTGAAGTGAAAGGGCGCGGCGCCCCGCCACGGCTCGCTCTTGCCGCAGCCAAGGAAGTCGAGGGTGTGAAGGGGCATGCCCAGCGACTCGAAGGTCTGCACGTAGCCGCGCCACTGACGGTGGTTCTGGCCGGACGAATGTAGGCAAAGCACCCCGCCCTTGGACGCGCCCGCATGCCGAACGAAGATCTCGTGGCCGAAGGCCCGCATGGTTTACCGTACCCCGGATTTGCTTGGCGTCACGCCTGCGGCCGCCGCAAAGCGGCTGCGCAGCGATGAGATGTGCTCTAGACCTGCGGCATGGATGAAGCGTTCATTGCCCAACTGCAGACCATCGCCGAAACGCGCGTCGACGCAGAGGCACTTGAGACCTACGGCGGCGATTGGACGCGCGTTCATGAACGAAAGGCCGGCGCCGTGGTCTTTCCGAAGAGCACCGAGTCCGTCGCCCAGA
>JBCCRV010000815.1:0-2788 GCA_039201085.1 Myxococcota bacterium
CCTCAACGGCCATCTCGACCGGCACTTCGCAAACGCACCCGACGGTGTACGCGAGGCTGCACGAGACGCGGTGCAGCGCCGCTGGCTCGGCTCCTTCGCGCTCGACGTGCTCCACCGGCCAGCGCGCGGCGGCCGTGGGCGCTATCGGGTCACGTCCGGCGCCTCTAGTAGCCGCACATACGACCTGATGCTGCGCGAACTCGAACCGCTCGACATCGCCTGTAGCTGCGCCGACTACCGAAGCGGCGGCCTCGGCCTATGCAAGCATGGGCTTGCCGTGCTCCGCGAGCTTGTGGGGCACGACGAACGCCTCGCTCAGTTCGAAAAGAACCGCGGAACACGTCCACGCGCGCGATGGTCGCCATTCTGGTCGCCGTCGCTGCCGAGCGATTGGCTGGCAGGTGTCGAGCTTCGGTCCGACGCGTGGTCCGGCCGGACGCCTCGTTTCCTCAAGACCCGCGAAGATCGTCTTGTGCCGCGCACTTCGGCGCTCGGCTCCGCAAAAACACGCATGCGCCTCGTCGAAGCGGTCGAAGCAGTGCACGGCGGACGCGGGGCGGACCCGTCGCTTTCCACGTGGCTTTCCTTCGAACGCGAACAGCTCCACCGCCGCGCGGTGCTCTCCGCAAGCAAGCGAGGGGCGCGCCGAGCGCTTCGAACGTTTGCGGCAACGCTGCGCCCCTATCAGCGCGACGCCGTCGACCGCTTTCTTGAGGCGGGCCGATTGCTGCTCGCCGACGACATGGGCCTCGGCAAGACCGTACAGGCCGCCGCCATCGCCCATGTACTGCTTGCCACGGGCGCCGCCGAGCGGGTCCTTGTGATTGCGCCGGCCAGCCTAAAAATGCAATGGCGCGCCGAATGGAACCGCTTCGTCCCCGATTCACTGGAGGTGCCGGCAACGGTGGTGTTCGGCAGCGCACAGCAGCGTGAAGCACGCTACGCGGACACGGAGCGGGGTGTTCTCATCGCGAACTACGAACAAATCCATCGCGATCTCGAGGCTATCGAAGCGTTCGCCCCAGACCTCGTCGTCCTTGACGAGGCTCAGCGCATCAAGAACTGGCCTACGCGCACGGCGCGATCCGTCAAGCGTATCGATTCGCCGTACCGGCTCGTTCTCACGGGCACGCCGATCGAAAATCGACTGGACGAGCTGATGTCGATTCTCGACTGGCTCGCCCCGTACGCTGTCGCTCCGAAGTGGCGCTTGCCGGCGGAGCACCTCGTCGCCAGCGGGGACGGTATCGTCGGCATGCGAAATCTGGATGCCCTCCGAGCGCGGCTCGCACCGATCTGCCTGCGGCGCTCACGTGACGAGGTCCTCGATGAGCTCCCGGAGCGAGAAGATCGGACGCACCACGTGGGCGTAACGGATCGACAGCAAGCCCTGCACGACGACCTTATTCCCGACATTGCTAAGCTCCTCCAGGTTTCGAAGCGACGTCCGCTCAAGCAGCGGGAGTTCCTGCGACTGATGATGCTGTTCTCGAAGCAGCGGATGCTCGCCAACGGCATCGGGCTGACGGAGTTCGAGACGATTTATCCGGAAATCCGCACCCGCTCGGCGACTCCCGTGGTCTTGGAATCGCTTCATGCGCCGAAGCTTGAATACCTTCGCGACCTGGTGCTTCGCATCGCCGTCGACGAAGGAAAACGCGTCGTCGTCTTCTCCCAATGGCGGCGCTTTCTGCAGCTCGCCCATTGGTCTTGCTCCGAGGCGCTTGCAGAAGCGGGGGTGAGTGCGCTCTTTTTTAGCGGCCAAGAAACACAGCGGGCGCGAGCCAAGAATGTGGAGCGCTTCCATGAAGATCCGAACGCGCGCGTCCTGTGGTGCACCGACGCCGGTGGGGTGGGCCTGAACCTCCAGCGAGCGGCCCACATTTGCGTGCACACCGAGCTGCCGTGGAATCCGGCGGTGTTCGAGCAGCGCGTGGCGCGGATTCACCGCATGGGCCAACCCGAGCACGTCACCGTGCACACCTTGGTCGCGCCGACGACGATCGAAGCACGCCTATCGGCGTCCATTGCGACCAAGCGGAAGCTCTTTGCCGGGGTGTTCGACGGCGACTCCGATGAGGTGCATTTCGACGAATCCGGCTCGGCCATGGCAGCGCTTCGGGACGCCTACGAAGAGGCGATGGCACTCGACCTCGAATCGGCAGCAGGCGATCGAGAGAAGGAAGAGGAGGGGCCGGACGAGGACGCACCTATCAGCGAAGACGGTGACCGCGCGAGCGAAGTGAACGGCAAACTCTCCACGGGTTCCGGCGCAGTCTATGGAGCCGACGGCGCGACCCATGCGCGCGGCGTCCAGGCTGGCCCGTCTGCGGATCATCCACTCCACGCCATGCCGGACAGCGCGGTCGATATTCAGCAAGCACTCGCCTCCCTGTCGATCCGTCCGCAGCCCGACGGCGGACTTCATATCGACGCGCCTCCGGCCGCCGCCAGCGCACTTGTCACGCTGTTTCGCGGTCTCGCGGACGCGCTGGATCGGAAGCACTCGACGTCTCCCTTCACGAACGCGGGCCCGTAGTCCAACCTCTCCAAGGAACGCCCGCGCCCTTTTACGATCGATGGCCAAGAAGAACTCGAAGAAGCGCCAAGTCGATGCAACGCTTCAGGCTTGGATCACCGCGCGACAACGACATCGCCTATCCCACGCGCAGGTTCAGATGGCGCGTGAAATGGGGCTGAATCCGAAGAAACTGGGTCAGATCGACAACCTCGACCAAGAGGGCTGGAAAACGGCGCTACCGGAGTTCCTCGAGTCGCTGTACCAAAA
>JBCCRV010000816.1:0-2770 GCA_039201085.1 Myxococcota bacterium
CACACGGCCGAAGCGTTCGTGGGCATAGCGCCAGGCCCGTTCGCTCGCTTCGTCGTAGGGTGAAAGACCGATGTGGCCGCCTTCGCTCGCGTGCACGGCGTCGCCGAGGGCGTAGGCGACGCCAAAGCCCGTGCCCGCGCCGACGAAGAGCCGAACGCCCTGGGACTTGCTCGAGCCCTCGCGCGGGCGAATGGGGTCGAGTTGGTCCGCGACGTGCGGCACGCCAAGGGCCACGGAGGCAAAGTCGTTCAGCACCTCGCTGGGAACGCCGAGGGCCGACCGAAGCTCGGTGGCATTCACGGACCAGCGGAGGTTTGTGAGCTTCGCGGAGCCCTCGTGCACCGGGCCCGCCACGGCAAAGGCGGCGCCTTCGATCGCTGCCCCCTCGGCGAAGGCGGTGGCGGCGGCGGAAAGGCCATCGAGGCTCTGGCTCGCCAGTGTTTGCCGGCGCTCGATCGTGAGTTCGCCGTCGGTGGCGCGCATGAGGGCGAGACGGGTGTTGGTGCCACCGATATCGCCGGCGAGTACGCGCATGCGGCCAGGGTAGGCGAGCGGGCTTCGAAATGCGCCATCGAATTGCCACAACTCGTCATCGGAAAGCCCCGTTCGGGGCAAGGCGTGGCCATGCGGGTCCGCCACCGTTGGGTCTCAAGGAGGCGTGCGATGAAGCGATTGGTGGCGATTGGGGTGATTTGGGCAGGCTGCGCGATGGCGTGGATGATGTTGGGGGCGACCGTGTCCGTACGCACCCACTCCTCGGGCGCAAGCTACGCTGACGCGCTGGCCGGTCTTTGGGGGCCGCCGTCGCATCAACGGGCCCCGTCTGTGCGCTTCGCGACCGATCCGCGTCCGCTTTCGTCGCCGAGCTCGGCGCCCGCGGGGATGGGCGAAGGAGCGCGTGAAGCGGCCGACGCGCCGAGGGCCGGCGTCCATGCAGACAACACGCCGCTCGCGAGCGCCGAGAACACGTCCCGGGAGGCGACCCGTCCGCCCGGGGTGCTGCCGCGCCTGACGCGCACCCATATGAGCGTTGAGTTCGACTTGGAGCACCGCAAGAAGGGCCTGCAGTGGTTTCCGACGTACGACGTGTCCTTTGTGTCCGACTACGATTGGACCTACGAGGGCGAGGGCGCGGCGATGCTGGAGTTTTCCTTTCCGCTGGAGGGTGCCGGCGACAGCTTCGATGGTTTCGTGGTCATGCGCGGCGACGAGCGCGTTCGAACGACCATGGTCCGGGGTGAAGCCCGATGGACGGCGCGCGTCGAAGGTGGCGAAACACCCGAGGTCATCACCTACCGCATTCGCTACCGAACGCGTGGCGTCGATCGCTGGACCTACCGTCCAACGGAGGGCACGGGGGAGCTGGAGAACTTTCACGTATCGATGCGTGTGAACACGGCCGACATCGATTTTGCTCCAGGCTCGCTTTCGCCGAGCTCGCATCACCAAGGTCCCGGAAGCAGCTGGGAGGGTCTTTGGGAGTTTGAGCAGCTGATTTCCGACGATGCGATCGCGATCGTCATGCCCCAGCGCATCAACCCCGGGCCCCTGGCAAGCAAGGTGACGCTCTTTGCGCCAGTTTCGCTGCTCTTCTTCTTCTTCGTCGTCGCACTGGTGGCGCGCGCTCGCCACTACGACCTGCATCCGATGCACTTCTTTTTCTTCGGCTGCGCCTTCTTCGCTTTCAACCTGCTCTTTGCGTATCTCGTGGACCACATGGAGGTGGGCTGGTCCTTCTTCATCAGTGCGTCAGTGAGCCTGTTCCTCTCGGTGAGCTACGCCCGTCACTTCGTGAGCTTGCGCTTCGCGGTGCAGGAAATCGGCGGCGCCCAGCTCAGCTACCTGGTGCTTTTCAGCGCGTCCTTCTTTCTCGAAGGGTTCACCGGTTTGACCGTGACCATCGGTGCCGTTCTCACCCTCTACGTGATGATGCAGCTGACCGGTCGGACCGTTTGGGGCGCAAAGCCGGCGGACGAGGCAGAAGTGTACGTTCCGCCGCCGCCCGGCGACGGGAGCCCGGCCGCGTTCTGAGAACGTGCGTTGTAGAAGGAGCGCGGTCGGTTCGCAGCCAAACTGAGCACCTCATGCGTGTGTGATAGCGTTGCTTGTGAACGCCCGAAATGTCCTAGGTTCAGGCGAGCTTGGAACGCTCCGGCGTTCGGGCTAGAACACCGTCGATGCGCTTTCTCGGCATCGATCCCGGCCGGCGACGAATCGGCCTCGCGCTAAGCGACGACGCGGGCGGCACGATGGCGCTGCCCTTGGACGTCGTCGAGCGCGCGGGTAACGACGAAGCGGCGGCGAAGGCTGTCGCCGCTGCCGTGGCGGGCGAAACGCTTGCCGGCGTGGTCGTGGGGCTGCCCCTACGCCTCAACGGCAGCGAAGGGACGGCAGCCCGCCGCGTTCGCCGCTTTGGCGCGGCCCTCGAGGCCGCCCTCTCGGTGCCGCTGCACTACTGGGACGAACGCATGAGCACGGTGGCGGCGGAACGCTCCCTCGGGCGGCTGGGCGTGAAGGGAAGGGCGCGCCGCGCTCAGGTCGATTCGGCGGCCGCCGCCCTCATCCTGCAGGGGTTTTTGGACGCGCGCGTTCGGGCCGGAGCCGATGGCGAAGGCTAGGCGAAAGCGACGCAAGGGACGGCGATCGGTCGTGTGGCCGATGCGCCTTCTTACCCTTGCGGTGGCCTTGGGACTCGGTGCGGCGTGCTACTTGCTCGTGGTCTATCCGGCGCGGGCGAAGGTTGGCGCGGCGCGTAGCTTCAGTTTCCAGG
>JBCCRV010000817.1:0-2761 GCA_039201085.1 Myxococcota bacterium
CGAGCTCGAAGAAACGCACGGTGCGGGCAGGAACGTGGACGGAGAGCGTTTCGTCGCCCTCAAAGGTCTCGTCCGTCATCAAGTCGCGGGCGCGCGTGGGGTGCGGCAGCCGAACCTCGGCGATCTCGTCGCGTTCGCTGCCGTTGATCAAGAAGAGCACGGCGTCCCCCGAATCGCTTCCGTGCACCGCGGACAGCACGGGACCACGGACTGCGTAGGGCCGCTGCAGCTCGAAGCGATCGATCCAGTCGATGACGGCGCCGCGCAGGGCGCGCTCGTCGAAGACGTCGACGCACTCTAGGGACGCAAAGGTCGCTGGGCGCAGGTCCGCTCCCCGGGTCGGGAGCTCCGGTCCGACGACGGCGTGCGCCTTGGCGCGGTGAAGGGACGCCCACCGGGCTACGTCGGCAAAACGAAAGGATGGTGAAAAGAGCACGCGGTAGGGGCGCCAGTAGCGAGCCGACGATTCGCCATCCAAGTAGGTGTACGGAACCCCGGCGTCCGTGAGTGCGGCGGCGACACGTTCGAGCGCCGTCCACCAATCGCGCTGAATGCAGCGGCCAAGGCCTAGGTCGTCGGCGCGTGCACCGGCCGTCGGTCCGGCGGGCCCCGAGGCGACGGCTTCAAGCACCGATGGGCTCACCAGACCCAGCGTATGGGTCGCGCGCGTGAGGCGCACATATTCGGACGGAACGACGAGGGCCACGTCGCAGCGTCGATGGAGCGTATGAAAACGCGTGCGGTCGAGGGCTGCGACGAAGCGGGCCCAAACGTCCGTCGAGCGGCGACTTCGGCCAGCGCCGTCCAGCACGGCGCCGTACCAGCGGTCGCGATCGACGGCCATGTAGAGGTTGAAGGCGCGCAGGCCAAAGGCCGCCGCAGCCATGGCCGTGAAGAGCGAGTCGTCGTTCTTGAGGGGCGTGAACCAGGGCGGCGCACCGACGCCAAGCTCCGGCGCGAAGGCGCCGTCCGTGTTGGCGTCGAGATAGAGCGTACGGCGCTTGATCGAGGCCAGGTCGGCGCTTGAATGGTAGTAGTCGAAGCCGACCCGATCGACCTGACGCTGCAGCGCGGGCACGCGAACGGGAAGACCGCCGTCGCCGAGGGCGAGGTTGTGCACGAAGGGCACGCCGGAAAGGCCCGCGCGCTGCATTGACCGCTTCATCGTGGCGATCGAACGCGTGAGGCTGTGTTCCTGAAACGACGCCCAAAGGAGCTGCGCCCGGAGCTCCTCGGGGCTGGGCGTTTCACCGAAGCGGCCTTCGCCAAAGCGTTTGAGCGGCTCGGCTGGCTCTTCCTTCGAGCCCAGGCCGTGTTCGGCGGCGAAGGTGTGCCAGAGCTCCACCGAATCCGGGTGGTAGTCCTGGCAGAAGGGGCCGTTTCGAAAGTAGAAGCCGGCTTCGTTGTCGACCTGGAGAAGCACAACGGGGCCCTTGGGGTAGAGCCGTGGCGCCACAACTTCGCCGACGGCGGCGTACCACTCGGCGACGGCGTCGAGGTAGGCGCGGCTGCTGTAGCTGGGCACGGCAAACATGCGCGGCGGGAAGTAGCAGACCACCGGGTTTCCCCGCGGCGAGCGCGCGAGCATCGCGGGGTCCTGCACGACGCGCTCGGGCAAACCGAAATGGGTCAGCTCGGCGTTGATGTGCGGTCCGGGTCTTAGGAAGCAGTAGAGTCCGGCCGCTTCTACAGCGTCGATGAAGGCGCCCAAGTTCAGGCGTGCTTCGTGCTGCCCAAAGTCAAAGTCGCCCGGCGCGCGCTCGTGAACGCCCCAGGGCACGTAGCTTTCAACGATGCGCAAGCCTAGGCCTGAGAGAGCCTGAAGCGATTCGGCCCACTTCGAAGGGTGCTGGCGAAAGTAGTGAAACGCGCCGCTTCGAAGGGCGAGCCGCTCCTGTCCGACCAGGAGCGTGCTTCCTTCGAAGCGTACGGACTGCTTTCGCATGGCGAGCGCGCCGCTGCCTACTTCGCCGAAAGGGCCTTCTTGACGGCGCTCATGGCGCTGTCGAAGGCATCGGCGCCGTCCATGTTGGTGATATCACCCCAGCGCCCGGCCACGTCTTCGGGCGAGGGTGCGTCGCCGAGCACGGCGCCCTGCGCTTCCACGATGGCGACCTTGGCCATGTAGCCGCCGCCGACGGAGAAGGTCTGGCCGTTTTCCTCGCAGCCCTCGCTCGCCAGGTAGGCGACGAGGGGGGACACGCGCTCGGGCTCAAGGCGGTCGAGGACCGCAGGCGGCAAGCCGATGGTCTCGGTCATGCGGCTCTTGGCGACTGGGGCAATGCAGTTCGTGCGAATGTTCTTCTTCGCGCCTTCTTGAGCGAGCGACTTTGTGAGGCCCACGATGCCGAGCTTGGCCGCGCCGTAGTTGACCTGGCCGAAGTTGCCGTAGAGACCGGCGGCGCTCGTCGTGTTCACGATGCGTCCGTAGCCCTGCTCGCGAAGGTGCGGCCAAGCGGCATGGGTCACGTTCATCGTGCCCGTGAGGTGCACGGCGAGCACGGCGTTCCACTGTTCGACGCTCATCTTGTGAAAGCTGACGTCGCGCAGGATGCCGGCGTTGTTGATGAGAATGTCGACGCGTCCGTACGTGTCGAGGGCCGTCTTCACGATCGACGCGGCGCCTGCGGTGTCGCTCACGGAAGCGTAGTTGGCGACGGCTTCACCACCGGCTTCTTTGATTTCCGCAACGACGGCGTCCGCCGCCGAACTGTCGCCGCCGGTTCCGTCGACGGCGCCACCGAGGTCGTTGACGACCACC
>JBCCRV010000818.1:0-2761 GCA_039201085.1 Myxococcota bacterium
AGCCCGAACCCGAACCTAAGCCCGATCCGTCGCCGGAACCGCGAGCCCCAACCCGAACCGTCACCGCAGCCGGAACCAAAGCCGCGAGCGCTCAGCGAATCGACTCGAGCTGGCGAATGACTTCCCGCAGGGCTTCGTCCGTATCGCCATCGAGGCCCGCGCCCTGAAGCCCCTGAAGCAGGTCTCCGATGCCCGAGGTGTTGCCCATCCAGGTCTGCATCATCTGCTGCATATCGGCCTCGCCGAGGTCTTCGTCGCCGTGGCTTTGGTCCAGCCAGCGACGGGCCAGCGCGCGCACCCGGTCCGAACGGCGACCGTTCGCGAGCGCATCGACAATGCTGCGGGCGCCGGCGACGCCGAAGCGGTGCTGTCGCACATAGCGCTGGAGACGCTGGAAGAAGGTGCGCTCACCCAAAACCTCGCGCACCGCAGGGTAGAAGTACGGGCCCTTTCCATAGACGAGCCCGGCATAGGCCGTCTCGTTTGGAAAGTCGCTCGCCGCACGGTCCACGGGCCCGTCGGGACCGCCCTGTAGGCGCATCATGTGATAGTTCGCCGCGACCTGCCGGTCCCCTTCGCGCCGCGCACGTTCGGCCCCGTAGCGATCCTCCATGTAGAGCATCGCGGAAAACTGCGCGAGGCTCTCATCCACGTAGGGATGGCGACGCGCATCGCTGCCAACGATGCCGTGCCACCACTGGTGCGCGATCTCGTGGGCGACGACGAACTCCAGCATTGAATCAACGATGCCACCTGCCCCGCCGCCGTTTCCTCCACCGCTTCGTCCGCCTGCACCGGCGCCGCCAAGGAGCGCGCCGAGCCCGCCGAGAGCGCCAAGGCCGCGCCCGCCGCCGCCGTAGAACATGCTCGCCACCGTCATCATCGATGAGAACTCCACCCCACCAGCCCCGCCGACAAGCGGCGCTTCGGCCACTTCCAGATCCCGAAAGGGGTAGGGCCCAAAACGTCGCTCGAAGATGCGCAGGGCTTCGGCGGCGGTGTCGAGCACGCCTTCGCCGGCGGTGCGATGGTCGGCCCGGTACCAGGATCGAACCTCCACGTCGCCGACGCGGCGCGTGGCCGTTTGCAGATCCTGGCCGACCACGAAGGCGAAGTTTCGCGAGAGGGACGCCACCGTCGTGAGCTCCCGTCGTGCCGGCGTATCGCCTTGAGCGAGCACCGTTTGGTCCTCGACGATCGTGCCCGTGGTCGCCACCCGGGAGCCCGCCGGCGCCCGCAAATGCATGCGGAAGTGACAAAGGGCGTCCGCGCCGAGGTCGCCGAGCGTGCCCGCGGAATCGGCGGCGCGAATCCAGTCGCCGTTTTCGAAGGGCGCCACCATCGCGTAGAAGTTGCCGAGGGACGCGACGCCGCCGCTGTGGGCGAGCAAACCGTAGTCGCCGTGTTCGCCGCCATGGCCCGAGAGGCCCTCCATCGCTTGGGCAAGGAGCGTGTTTCGGCTCTCGTCGATCGCCTGAAGCGTGCCCTCCACCTGAAGGCGAATGCGCAGCTGACCGCCTGGCGCGAGCGGCGACGCGGGCCGCACTTCAAACTCGCTTCGGCGATCCCACGCCACTTGGCAGGTCGTGCCGACGCACTCGCTGCCCGTCAGGCGAACCTGAGGCGAATCACCAACGGCGTTCACATAGATGCGCAGCACCACGCTTTCGAGGGCCTGGTCCGTGGTGTTGGTGAAGTACACGTCCTCGCTCATCGAAAAGCGATTCAGGCCCGCCGCAAGCTCGAGCTCCATATCGTAGAACGGCAGCTCCGTGAGCCGCCGAGGCGCGATGGACCGGGCCGCGTTTTCGCTGGGCCGAAGGTTCGCGAGAAGCGGCTCGGCGTCGTACCAGCTCGGAGCCGGCTCCGTCTGCGCATCCGCGCCGCCGCCGCCGCAGGCGAAGAGCACGATCAACCCGAAGTATCGCCACATGCCGGCAAGGGTAGCAGCTGGCTAGCAGTGTGCTGCCACTTGCGTCGACGCCTCGCGGCGTCAACGCTCCGGCGGCCGTGTCGCTCGTCGTCCTCGAAAACCTCTCGCTGGCCTTTGGCGGCCAGGTCATTGTTGAGGGCCTCTCGCTGCGCGTGGCCCAAGGCGATCGCATCGGCCTGATCGGGCCCAACGGGTCGGGGAAGAGCACGCTCCTTCGCCTGCTGGCGGGCGAGCAGGCTCCTGATGGCGGCTCGATTCGCACGCAACGCGACACCCGCATCGGCTACCTCCCGCAGGACGTGAGCGTCGAAGGCGGGCGCTCGCTGCTTCAGCTGATCATCGAGAGCGTCCCTGGCCGCGCCGACCTCGAAGCGCGCCTTCAGGCTGCGGAGCGCGAGCTCGAAGAAAAGGCCATCGACACGTCGGCGGAGGACTACGAGAGCGCGATGATCGAGCTCGGCGGACTCGTGGGCGAACTTCACGAGCAGCTCGCTGACTTTGAGCGCTTCTACTCGGAGCACGAAGCGAAATCGATCCTGGCCGGTTTGGGATTCAAGACCGCGGACCACGGGCGCGACATGGGCGAGTTCAGCGGTGGCTGGAAGATGCGCGCGATCCTGGCGTCGCTCCTTTTTCAACGGCCCGACCTGCTGCTCATGGACGAGCCCACGAACCATCTCGACATGCCCTCCGTCGCGTGGCTCTCGGGCTTTTTGAAACGCTACCCGCGCGCGTTCATTCTGATCAGCCACGACCGCGAGTTCTTGAACGAGCAGATCGAACGCGTCGTGAGCTTCGAATCGGAAGGCGTGCGTCAGTACAAGGGCG
>JBCCRV010000819.1:0-2725 GCA_039201085.1 Myxococcota bacterium
CTCCCTTGGCATGATCACCACGGGCGGTTCGCTCGGTCTGCTATTCCCCCCGAGCCTTCCAATCGTTTTGTTCGCCGTTGTGGCGGGCCTCGAAGTCGAGAAGCTCTTCTTAGCTGGCATTGTTCCCGGGGTAGTTTCCGTACTAGCGATGGTTGCCTTCGCCGTGTTCGTTGGTCGGCGCGCGATCGGGCTTCGCTTCTCACTCCTCGAAGCGGGAGTGCTTGTTTCCTGCTTAGCCGCAAGCGTTGTGGGCTTTGTCTTTCCTGACCTCTTGGCGCCGTTCCATCTCGGTCGCGCCGGTGTTGTGTATGTCCCTTTGGGCTTCGTCGCTTTCTTCTCCTACGCGGCCTTTGTGCAATGGAAGGCGGGGAAGCTCAGAGGGCCGTCGGCGGTCGTTCTCGCTTTGGGCGGTCCCGTCCTTTACGTCGTCTATGTCGCACTACGCCTCCGCGGAACTACGGACCGTGAGCGTGAACGGATCCTTGACCAGGAGGTGATGAACCCTGCCGAAGCGGCCAAGTCGCTGTTTGTGGTCCTTCCGGAGTTGATGCTTCCGGTCCTTCTCATCATTGCTCTCGTTGTGGGCGTACTTCGTATTCACGAGGCCGCTGCGTTCACCGCGCTCTACGTGTTTGTCGTCGAGGTGTTCGTTCATCGCGACGTGTCCTTCAAGAAGGACCTGCCGCGTATCGTCGAGGAATCGATGACGCTTGTCGGCGCGATTCTCGCGATTCTTGCCACGGCGATCGGCTTCACGGGCTTTCTCATTCAGGACCAGCTTCCGATGAAGATTCTCGCCGCGATGAGCGAGTACATCAGCGGTCCGATCATGTTCCTGCTCGTGTTGAACGCGTTCCTGCTCGTGGTGGGCATGCTGATGGACATCTTCAGCGCCATCGTGGTTGTCGTTCCGCTCATCCTGCCCATCGCGCGCGAGTTCGGCATGACGGCGGAAAACGGCGGCCTCTACTACTTGGGCATCGTCTTCCTGCTGAACCTCGAGATCGGCTACATGACGCCGCCCGTCGGCCTGAACCTCTTCATCTCGAGCTTCCGATTCGAAAAACCGGTGACCATGCTGTACCGGGCCGTGCTTCCGTTTATCGGGCTGTTGGTGATCGCGCTCGCGATCACGACGTACGTGCCGAGCCTCGCTCTTTCGCTGGTGCCCCTCGACGAAAACGAGACCGAGTTCTCGCTCTTCGGCGAGCCCGAGAGCGCGGCCGATGACGACGACGAACCGATACCGGACGACGACGGGGGCGAACTCGATTTGGATGCGCTCGAGGGCGAAGACCCGCTCGATCTCGACGCGCTCGAAGATGAAATCGACGGCGAACTCGATCTCGACGCGCTCGAAGATGAACTCGACGCGGAAGACGACCTCGACGGCGAGCTCGACCTCGACGCGCTCGAAGACGAACTCGATGCCGAAGACGCCGCGGAAGACGACGAGCTCGACTTGGATGCGCTCGAAGGCGAGCTTGACGCCGAAGAGGGCGCGGAAGCTGCGCCCTAAAGCCGTTCGCTTCGGAACATCCGCGTAGGGCGCTTGTCGCCCTAGCATCGTGCTATCCAACACCCACGCCATGACCGAGCCGCCCGCCGACCTGACGCCCGCCGTTTTTGAAGAGGACGAAGAGCGGGCCTTTGCGCCGAAGCGCCCCTGGAAATGGATCGGCCTCGGAGCCGCGGGATTGGCGCTGGTCGTTGGCTTCTACCAGTGGCGCGACCGCAGCCGTCAAGCGCAGCTGCGCGCATCGATTCAAGCGGCCTTCATGGGCGACCTGGGTGATGCGGCCCAGCGGGTCAACGGCTTTCGCGTGAAGCTTGAGGGCTGGATTCAGCAGGTCGCGCCGGACGTGCCGGAGAACTTCGTGCATCCAAGTTTCAACCTTTCGGGTCTGCACCAAGCGAGCGGCGTGTACCTGCGTATGCACGCGGATTCGGTCACGGAGGATCCGATGTCGATCCGCGACTCGGCCCTCACGATGGAGCCCGATTCGATCGGCTCATGCCTCGGCCTCTCGCCCCTGTCGCTCCGCGGCCTTTACGAGCGCATCGAGTTCCTTCAGCCCATCTGGCTCGAAGATGCGATGGCCGCCGACACGGTCCTTGGCTTGCGCGTCTTTCAAGACGAGCTCGAGCGCCGCTCCGAACGGGACGTACCGCTCCTGCTCGACATCGCCGAAGCGGACTACTTCATGCTCGTGCTTCAGCACGGCGAAAACCGCCGCGAACACCCCGTGGACGTGTACGTTTGGGACATCAAACGCGACACGCTGTTGCTGAAGGGTCGCGTGCAATCCCGCGGCACGCTGATACCGGCGCGCATCGCCATCGGCACCCACGCGGGACGCGCCCGTCCGCTCGACCAGCGCGCCGCCGTAAGCGACTGCTCGATCGCCGCCCAAGTCCGAGAAATCGCCGGCCGCGGCGGCGTGGAAGTGGAGTCCGAGATGCCGATGGGCCGCGTCGTCGAGCGCGGTGAGGACGTGGAAGAAGCCGCCGAGGACACCACTGCGGAAGAAGGCGCTGCGAACACGGAAGGTGAAGCCACCTCCGAAGGCGAACCCGGGTCCGGTGTGGGATCCCGCGCTTCCGAAACCGACGGCTAGGGTTCAGTAGACGGTTCGGGCGCGGTTTCCGGAGACGGTTCGGGCGCGGTTTCCGGAGACGGTTCGGGCGCGGTTTCCGGAGACGGTTCGGGCGCGGTTTCCGGAGA
>JBCCRV010000820.1:0-2714 GCA_039201085.1 Myxococcota bacterium
GATCCGGCGAGCCAGCAGCACCATGGGGGTCGAGGCGCGAATCGTCGTCACGTCGAACGTCTCGATGTGGTGGATCACGTCGCTGAGCGCGTCGAGCCCCTCCTGAAAGCTGTAGACGAACTCGTGGTGCACGCGACCGCGGCGGACAGTTCCTCGAGGATGCCGGCGCCGATGCGGGTCGGCCGAGCGTGCTTCGCGAGAAGCGCGACACCGTCGGCGTTGCTTTGATGGATGGCGCTTCGCCGTCGTTCGAACATGGGCGTCTGGGCGATCGGATGGTCGACCTTTGCGAGCCGTTCGTAGAGGTAGGCCACGGCAACAAAGGCGTGGGCCGCAAGGAGCACACCCATGATCGGTCGCGGGTCGGGACGAACGGGCGAGGGGTAGCGTTCGTCGGCCGTGTTTTGAAGCACCGGGTCGAGCTCAAGGAGCGCGTTTAGCTTGCTGTGGGAAACCTCGTGCACGATTGCCTCCGCCATTGTGAGCGGATCGGGATGGAGGCTGAGGTACACGGTGCCGATCGCCTGCTGGTAGGTCGCGCTGAGGTGCTGCTCGGCGTTGAAGCCGACGGGCACGAACTGGCGAACAAAGAGCGCGACGTCCTTGCGCAAGCCAGGAACGGTTTCGACGAGGGTGAGGCCGGTCCGCAGGGCGTCGGCCCATTGCTGCGCCGAGCGACCGCCCAGATCGATCGCGTTCCCCTCCTTGTCTGGGTGGGCCTCGAAGTGGCTCAGCGGGTTGTTGTCGACGGTGGCAAGGTACGTTGTGAGCGCACCATCGCCCGCCACCCAGGTATAGGCGTCTGGCTTCGACGTGGCCGTGCCGCTGAGTGGCGATAGGCGTATGGGAGCGGGGGCGCGGAGCTCCGGCGCGCGCTCGATCGCGCCTTGGAGTTCGAGTTGGTAGTAGCTTTGCGTCACCAGTTCGGCGACGCAGCGCTCCCGTTCGCCAAGACCATCTCGCAGGCAGCGAAGGGGGGCGGCCACCGCCGGGCTTCGAAGGAGCGATGCAACGGCTCCGGGCTTCCCGGGAAGAAACGACACCAGCGTTTCGCGCAGCCCGCGATAGTCATGCTCCAGAGCCGGCGAAAGACCGTGAAGGCGTAGGGCACGCAGGTCGTCGAAAAGCTTGCGCAGCGCCATCGAATAGATCGCCCTCGAGGTCGTCGATGTCGCCGATGGAACGGTCAAATCGTTCGGGGGGTCGGGCACGAAGGCAGTCGTCGCCATGCAGCGCAGTGTCCCACGTCCGCCACGCGTCGTCGAAAGCTCGCCCTAGATTGAACGCTTTGCGGTCTCGTCGCTACGAAGGGGTGTGCTTAGGCGATGGATTCGTTTTCGGCGTGCCCCGGACCCCCATCCGGTGCTCTTACGTTGCTTGAATGACGCCGGCGAGCCCGTGGCGAGCGTACGTGTCCGCGGCTGCTACTTGCCGTCCGGGCGTTTGCTGCATCAGCAGCGGCGGACGGCCCAGGGCGTGTGCCTCTTCGGCTGGCCCGCAGGCGATGAGAGCCTTCACCTTCACATCGATTCGGACGCTGGCGAGGCCCAGCTGGAGGTCGCGGCGCACCGGGCCAACGCCGCTACGGTGATCGAGGTACTGCTTACGAGTTCTTTGGAGGCAGCGTGACCTGAGGCCGGTTGGGGTGCCGCCGGTAGAGGATCACCGTTCGACCCACCGTCCCGGCGACGTGCGCGCCGCAGCGCAGGCCTGCGCGCTCGGCGAACTCGCTCTTCGACTCGGGTGCCGTTTCAAGGAGCTTCACCTTGATGAGTTCGTGCGATTCGAGCGCCTCGGAGATCGCTTGCGCCACGCCTTCCGTTAGGCCTTCGTGGCCAACGCGTACGAGTGGCGAAAGGTGGTGCGCCAACCCGCGAAGGTGCTTGCGCTGTTTGCCGCTGAGGTCCGCCTTTGGGCGGCGGGGCGGCAGCGCCGCGGTGTCTTGTTCGTCCGCCATGGCCGGGGGTCATGGCCTTTGTCGCAGCGGGCCGCAAGGTGCCTCGCCTTTGACGTACGCGCGGCTTCGGCTATCGAGCCGGTTTCGGCGCCCTTCGATCGGCAGTCGAGGACGGTCTAGTCAGTGAGCAAGAGTCGCGCTATGGAAACCCCATGCGGTTTCTTCTTGCGGCCATGCTCTTGGGGTGCGGCGCCGAGGCGGCCCCCGTGCCCGAATCCCAGCCCTTCACGCAGGTGAGCGACGACGTGCTTCGAAGTCAGGTGCAGGGTGCGCTGCAGACCGCGAAGGCGTCGGATCGGCGAGTGCTCCTCGTCTTCGTAGCGGATTGGTGCGAGGACTGCCACGAGGTGGTGCGCATCCTTGGTGAAGGTCCGCAGAGTCGGCGCGAAGCGGGGGGCTACGAGATCGTGTACGTCGACATCGGCCGCCGAGACCGGCATTTGGATTGGGTGAACCACTACCGTGTTGAGCGTATCGCGACGCTCGTCGCCCTCGATGCGGAAGGGCAGCGTATTGCGCAAACGACCCTCGAACCGATCTCAACGGGGCGTGGTTTGCAGGATCGGGAGCTTGCCGCCTGGCTTGCCCAACCGCGTGACGCGTGGAGCGGCGGAGCCGCGCCGCCGAGCGACGTACCGCTCTTTCCGCCCGAAATCCTTCAAGTCGACGGCTAGAGAGCTGACCAGCATTGCTGCCCGGCGATTTTCGCCGACGGTGCGACGGATGGAGCGTCTGAATCCGCAGCGCCCCTATAAGC
>JBCCRV010000821.1:0-2683 GCA_039201085.1 Myxococcota bacterium
ACCCCGCCTGGCCCGCCGCCTTCCCGAGGTCCTGTCCGCCGACGAGGTGCTTCGCTTGTTGGCGGCGCCGAACACGGAGCGCAAAACACACGTGCGGGATCGGGCGATGCTGCACCTGATGTATGCGGCTGGGCTCCGCGTGTCCGAGCTAACCTCCCTTGAGGTCGGCGCCGTCGAGCTTGAAGGCGGCTACCTGCGGGCCTTCGGCAAAGGCAAGAAGCAGCGGCTCGTTCCCATCGGCGCAGCGGCGCGGCGTCACACCGAAGCGTACCTAAAAAAGGTGCGCGGGACCTGGGTGCGGGGGCCGGTGCGTGAGCTCTTTTTGACGAGCCGCGGCGGCGCGATGACACGTCAGGCGTTCTGGAAAAACGTGAAGCGCTACGCCGGCGTCGCGGGCATTCGAAAGAACGTCTCGCCGCACAAGCTCCGCCATTCCTTTGCGACCCATCTTCTGATGGGCGGCGCGGACCTTCGCGTCGTGCAGGCCATGCTCGGTCACGCCGATATCGGAACGACGCAGATCTACACGCACGTCGCTGCCGAACGGCTGCATGAGACGCTGAAGCGGCACCATCCCCGGGGGTAGTCACGTCTTCGTTTGTGAGCGTTGGTCCGCCGACGCGCCGTCCGCCGCTCTTGGTGTCAACTACGTGCGCGCTGGATGATCGCGAGGAGTTGGTCGACGTCGTCTGCAATGCACGTCAGTGCGTCGAGACTGTCGTGGGTCATTAAGGCCAGGACTTGCTCGGGAGCAAGGTTGCCGACGGATTCGATGCCGAGTTCCTCCATGGCGTCTTCGATTTCTTCTTCGAGTTCGGCGCGCTCGTCGGCGTCTGCGCTGTTGATGAACTGTGTATCGCTCCACGTTTCATGGTTGCTGAAGTAGATCTTACCGGTGGCGACCGCCTGCACGATCACGTCGCCGGAGTACGTTTGGCCGATCGGATAGGCGATGGGCAGGAAGCGGTGGTGCCAACCGTTCATGTCGCCGGCTTCTGCGCCGTCTTGAATTTCTTGCCAGAGTCGTCCCGTGCCGTAGAGCTGGGAGATATCTCGACAGAGGGCGAAGATCTGTTGATTCGCGTCGCCTGCGGCGTTCGTCGGGAGCGAGTCCACGCCTTCATCGAGTTCGATGCACTGACCGCCGAGCGGAGCCGACGGATCCAGCCGGCCGTTGGCTTCTGCCCATTCCACGAGTCGTCGATAGTCGTCTCGGCAACGAAACCCGTACGAAGAAGTGTCCATGGGTCGGAGCGTAGCCGAGCGCTTGAGGCGACTCTAGCCCCGCATATCCGTGAGAACGCTCGCGGAGTGGCTAGCGCGAGATTCGCTCGCAGTCGCACGGGACGCCGTGGTCGTCGTTGCAGTCGCTGACGGCGTCGATGCGGTAGCTGGCGCGGTAGAAGCTGGCGCGCGTTCGTTTGTCCGGCACGCATCGATAGGTCACGACGTTGCCAACGGGCGTTCGGTGGTGGTGGGGGTCTCGCTCTGCATTGGCAACGGCGCGGGCTGCTCTCACATCCAGATGTGCGCCGACGACGGCGCCGCGTCGTGCTCCTTCACGTCCGTTCACGGCGCCGCCGATCGCTGCACCAAGCAGGGTGCAGCCCATTTGAAGGGACGCGAGCAGCAACAAGCCCGCGACAAGAAGTCCGCCCAATACCCTTTGCTTCACGCAGAGAGAGACAGCAGCAAACGTGCCACAAGCGTTTCCACTGCCGGTCGGGGCGAACACGATTGTGCAGCGTTCCCTCGAGCGTGAGCCAGAGTCACGGTGTGACCCCTGAGCGACGCTCCCGTCGCTCATCGCCGCGTCAGCGGCATGTGCGCTACTCCAGCCCGAGCTTGCCGGGATTCAGTATGCCTTGGGGATCGACGGCGGCTTTTGCGCCGGCGAGCATTTGCATGCCGAGCGTACCCGTTTCCCGTTTCATCCACGGGGCGTGGTCGAGGCCCACGCCGTGGTGGTGGCTGATCGTGCCGCCGCCCGTGGCGATCGCTTCGGACGCAGCGGCCTTGACGCGCCGCCACTGCGCCATCGGATCGCGCGCGTCGCGAAGAAAGAGGAAGGTGAAGTACAGACTGCAGCCGCTGCGGTACGCGTGGCTGATGTGGGCGAGCACGGCGCAGGGGCCGAGCGAATCTTCAATGGCGCTTCGAACGCGTTTCCAGAGCGGCACCACGTTCGTCCAGTGCGTGGCGGTCTCAAGCGTGTCGATGCCCAGTCCGCGGTCGAGCATGGGACTGCGCAGGTAGGGCGTCGCAAAGCGGCTCTTTCGCCATGAGCGGCCGGGCCCCGCGCCGATCGGTACGCCGCCCTCCGCCGCGCAAAGGGACGTGACCCGCCGGTGGTGCCGCTTCACGTCGCCTTCGGTTCCGTCGATGCCGACGAGCAGGGCGCAGCGGCCGTCGCCCACGCCCGCGCCGAGTCCGATCGCATCGAGGCCGCGTTCGCCGAGGCTCGTGAGCGCTGAGGGCGGCTGACGAAGGCTCTTCAGCGTACCGTAGAAGTAGGTCTCGTCCGCGTCCGAGAGGCGCATCATCGCGACGGGCACGCCGCTCTGCACCACCGAGCGGATCGCCGCGGCGCCGGCCTCGAAGGTGCGAAAGAGAAAGGTTCGAATGGCGGAGCTTTCGGCGCGCGGCCTCACCTGCACGGTGGCTTCGGTGATGATGCCAAGCG
>JBCCRV010000822.1:0-2683 GCA_039201085.1 Myxococcota bacterium
CACTTTGCGGTGGTGATGGCCCGTGGCGAGGCGCTCATCTACCGCGAAGGAACGCTTGTCGCCTCCGCGGCGCGGCAAGGCTACGTTCCGGGCGGGAATCGAGCCGGTTCGGGGGCGACGCAAGGGCTTGAATCAGGCTTTCGCTTCGACGAGTTCGCCTACTACGACCGAGCGCTGAGGGCTGACGAAATCGCCGAGCACGTTCGGGTCGCCCGAAGCTGCGAGTAGCTACACCCACTCGATCGTGTGTTCGCAGTACGGGTCGCCGCGATGACGGCACTTCGTGTGCACCACCCGCACGTTCTTGCCGCCCGACGCACGGGTGGCCTCGGCGACGTAGCCGCCCACGCCGAAGTCGCAGAAGTAGCGCGCAAGCACGACGTCGTGAATCCGGGTGCGGGCGCTCTTGCCCTTGGCTTCGCCCTTAACGTAACCGCCGGAGATGTACTGGCCCCAGATCAAATGGGCGCGCGTGAGAAAAAACGCCGGGTTTCCTAAGCGAAAGAAGGCGCGGTACACGGCGTTTAGGTCGGCGGCGGCGATCTCCTCGCCAAAGGCGAGCATGCCTTCCTCATCGCCGCCCATGGCCTCTTCGACGAGCACTTCGTCGATCGCGTAGAGCACGCGAACGGGAAGCCACGCGAAGGGCATGGGTGGCGAAACGAACGCTCGCTTAGCCTCGCCTTCGAGTCGGTCCGCGATTCGATCGAACGTGCCTTGGCCAAAGGACTTCAGAATGTAGCGCTTGCGCGCCCCCAGCAGGTTGCCCTTACAGCGCACCGTTTCCGGGTCGGAGAGCAGCTCCTTCTGGCCCCAAAAGCCGCGCACCGCTGGAACCTAACATGCGAACTCACCTACGGACGAAAAGGCGTCCTCCCGCTCCACGCTCGGTTTTCGTGCATGTCGATGGGTGGACAGCTGTTCCACGAGTTGGCGTCGGTGAGACGAAGGCAGTCTTCGTTCGATTTCGATTCGAAGAAACGGCGGAACCGGGATGTGGACGCGAGGCAAGCGCGCCGGGCGCGGCGGGTCTATGCGCTCGCGGCGGAGATCGCGCCGGAGGACGAGCTGTAGTCGGAAAGCACGGGAAGACGAACCTTGAAGACCGTGCAGCCCGGCGCCGACTCCACTTCGATGCTGCCAAAGTGGTCTTCAACCACTTGGCGCACGATCGCAAGACCGAGCCCCGTGCCGCCCTTCTTGCCGTGGGTGGCGAACGAATCGAAGAGGCGCGAACGCATCGCTTCGGGGATCCCCGGCCCGTCATCTTCGAAGCGAAGATCCAGGGCCCCATCGGGACTACGGTCGACTTCGATAAGAAAGCTGCCGCGGCGCCCAGAGGGTGCCGCGGCTTCCGCAGCGTTTCGGGCCAGGTTGTGCACGGCACGCTGCAGCTTGCCTTCGTCAAAGTAGGCCGTGCCGCGGTCCGCCAGGTGAAGCTGCACTTCGAGCCGATCACCAAGCGCATGACGGAGCTGCTGCGTAAGCTCCTCGAAGAACTTGTAGAGGTACACTTTGCGAACCAGGAGCTTCGTATCACCCCGCGCGAAGGCGAGGGTCTCCTGCGTCATCGCGCTGAGCACCTCCACCTGCCGGGCGATCGTTTCGGCGTACTCGGCGCGAACCACGGGGTCTTCCTCACCGCTCATCATCTTCGAGTAACCCTTGATGATCGTCATCGGCGTCTTCAGGTCGTGAAGCACGCTCGAAAGCACTTGGCCCAGTGCGCTGAGCCGTTCCTCCTGAATGCGCCGACTCCTTCGCCGCGCCTGCTCGATCGCAGTGGAAACGTGGCCGGCGATCACCGTCGCCATCTTGAGGTCGTCGTCGGTAAAACCGGCGCGGCCGCGGGCCTTGTTGAGAAACTCGACAGCGCCCACGCCCTGCCGCCGCCCGTCGTCCCAACGAAGCGGCACACAGAGCACGTTCGTCGGGTAGTAGCCCGTTTGCTCGGAGATGTCCGAACGGTGTCGCTCATCCTCGCCGACGTCGTTGACGACCTGGCCCTTGTTGTGTTTAGCAACCCAACCGCTGATGCCCTGCCCGGCCTTGATCCGCATTCGCTTCACCGCTTCCGCTTCGCCGCCAACGGCGGCGCGAAAGCTGAGCTCACCCGTGTTCTCATCGGCGATGAGCACCGATGCCGCCTCCGCGTCGAGGGCGCGCATGCTGCGGGCCAGCACACCCTGAAGCAGATCGTCCGTCGCTTCCGCATCCGCCGAAACCTGGCTGATTTCGAAGAGCAGGTTCAGCTCACGAATCTTCTTCTCAAGCTTCTCCTGGGCTTCGAGGAGCTCGATGTTCTTGCCGACCACCGAAAGAAACAGCTTCGAGTTCTCGACGCTAACGGCCGCCTGCGCGGCGAGCGAGCTTAGGATCGCTTCGTCTTCGCTGGTGAAATAGGCGCTCGGCTCACCGCCGTTCTTGTTGAGCACCTGGACGACGCCGATCGTTCGGCCGTGCTGGTTCTTCATCGGCACGCACAGGATCGAACGCGTTCGATACCCCGTGCGTCGATCCCACTCGGCATCGAAGCGTGTGTCCTGGTACGCGTCCTTGACGTTCAGACTGCGACCGGAGCGCGCGACGGCGCCCGCAATTCCGTCGCCAACCTTGAGCCGAATCTCCACCAGCTCCTCGCCTTGCGAGATCTTCGCCCAGAGCTCGCCCGTGTCGTCGTCGA
>JBCCRV010000823.1:0-2673 GCA_039201085.1 Myxococcota bacterium
CCTTGGTCTTCGCCGATGAGCTCGCCTTCTTCCGCGCCCGAAGGAAGGTTGAGCTCAACACGCATCGAGCGTTCGACGGTGATGACCTCGTCGCGCACCGAACTGCCGCCCGCGCGAATCTCAACCCGGTATGCACCCGCTTCGAGTTCGATGGCGTTGTCGAGGGTGACATCCAGTGGTCCGTAGCTCTCGCCGTCCACGAACAGTTCGCTCCCCTCGACGTCCGTGGCGATGTCGACGATGTAGCGAACCACTTCGTCGTCGCTGCTCTCGGCCGTCGGGGCGACTTCCACGTTCTCCACGGGCTCTTCGCGATCGCCCGGTGCCGCGACGAACACGTAATATGCCACGGCGGCCAGGAGCAGCAGCGCCAAGAGAATGAGCGGCATCGGGGACTTTTCCTCGGCCGGCTCGGCCCCATAGCCCACGGGCGCGCCCTTCACGTCGGCACCAGGCTTTCGAATGCCCGTCTTGACCGTGGGCTCGCGCGGCGGCTGGGAATGGCCGATCGGCTTCGTCGGTGGCGGAAGCGGGTACTGCATGTACGTCGGCGCGGGCGCGCTCGGGTCCGCCGCAGCGAGACCGTCGCCATCGAAAACCGCTGTGATGCAGGTGATGTTGTCGTGACCGCCGCCCGCGTTCGCCAGTTCGATTAGCTGACGCGCAGCATCCGGCAGCGAGTCCGACTCAGCAAGCACCTCTTGAATCATCTCCGCATGCACGAGCCCCGAAAGGCCGTCGGAGCAAAGCATGATGCGGTCGCCACGGCGAAGTTCAACGAAGGTCAAGTCAACGGCCACGTCTTCGGTCGTCCCGAGCGCCTGCAAGATGATGTTCGAGTGCTCGAACGCTTCCGCTTCCTCTTCCGTAAGCTGGCCGGCCTCGATCAGCTGGTTGACGAGGCTTTGGTCCTTTGTGATCAGCGTCAGCGCGTTGTCGCGAAGCAAGTAGCAGCGGCTGTCGCCGACCTGGCCGACGAAAAGGACCTTGTCGATGAGCCCGGCCACCGTGGCCGTGGTGCCCATGCCACGTCGTGAGCGGTCCATCTTCGCCGCCGCAAAGATGCGCGCGCCGGCTTCTTCGATGGAGAACACGAGGCGGTGCGCGAAGGCATCGCGGTCGTCGGGAACGCCGCCGGCCTGCATGACTTCGTGAATCGTATCAACGGCCATCTGGCTGGCGACCTCGCCCGCTGCGGCGCCGCCCATGCCGTCGCAGACCGCGAGGACCAAGCCGCGTTCGCCAACGATCGTCGCGCGGCTCGCATCGATCTCGCCAAGGCCGCGGACTTCGCCCTCAAGGTCCACCATGACGAGGTTGTCCTCGTTGTGCTCACGGATCAGGCCGACGTCCGTCGTGCCGTAGTAGCTGACCTCGATGATGCCATCCGGTTCGGCCTCTTCGCCGGCGCCTTCCGCCGAGCTGGGAAGGGCTTCTTCGTCGTCGCCGGCGTCGTCCGCCACCGAAATATCCGGCTCTTCTTCGGCGTCGCCGTCGCCGTTTTCCGACTCGCCGTCGCCGCTTTCCGACTCGCCGTCGCCGCTTTCCGACTCGCCGTCAACGCTCTCCGCGCTGCCGTCGTCTCGCTCCGCTCCGTCCTCAGCGCTTTCCGACTCGGCGTCCGTCGCGCCGCTCTCGATCGCCTCTGGCTCATCGCTGGAGCCGTCTTCCACGCCTTCGTCGCTGGCCGACTCTGCGTCGTCGTCCGCGTCCGTTTTGTCGGCAGACTCGTCGCTGGCTTTTTGCTCCGCTGCGTCGTCGCTCGCGGCCGGCTCGTCACCGGCACGCTCTTCGTTGGCCTCCGCGTCCGCGTCCGACTCGCTCGGTGCCTCCGCTTCGCTTTGGGCAACGTCCATCCCCGAAGCCGATTCCTCCGAGGACTCGTCTTTGGTTTCCTCGGCTTCCTTCGATTCAGCGTCACTCATCGTGCCGATCCAAGGTCAAAGCGAAAGAGATGGCGTCCAATGCGGAACTGCTGACCGGCGTTGACCACGCGCTCACCACGCAAGCGTATCGATGTGCCATTGGCCGACCCAAGGTCACGAATCGTCGCACGTTGGGCCGAACGGTCAATCACGATGGAAGCATGACGACGTGAAAGGAAGGGGTCGTCGGTGAAGACGATATCACCGGTTTCGCGACCGAGAACCGTTTCGTCGCGGTAGAGGTAGTGGATGTCCCGACCCACGCCCTCGGTCGTGTACTGGTGAAGCCGCGCATAGCGAGGAACCTCTGGGGTGCCAAAGGCGAGCACACCGCCAAGGCGGGCCGGCCCAAGCGAAAGCTCGCCGTCGTCCAGCAGCTCAAAGCGGAGCACTTGTTGGCCGATCAGAATGAAGTCGCCGGTTCGAAGCTCCTGGGCCTCCGCTAGGCGAACGTAGACGCCGTTTAGGCTTGAAAGGTCACGAAGCACGTAGCGACCGTTCGCCACCGAAATACGCGCGTGCCGCGGCGAGAGGTACGGATCTTCGGCGAGCACGATATCGCCCTCGGTTCGGCCGATGTCCGTATGCTCTCCGCTGGAGAGCGCATAGCTCTGGCCGTCCGAGCCATCTTTGCGAATAGAGACGAGGCGCGCCTGCGACGGATGCGCGCCGGCCTGCGGCTGCGCCGCCGGTGCGTGAGCGGCTGCCTGAGCGAGCGGCGCTGCTTGAGCGACCGGCACCGCGTGAG
>JBCCRV010000824.1:0-2669 GCA_039201085.1 Myxococcota bacterium
AAACCGACAAACGTGGCCGCTGGCGGTCAAACGCACATCACGATCTTTGCCCGCGGCAACGTGGTCAAGATCGACCTGCACCGCATCGGCGATCCGATTCCCGAAGCGACGGGCGGCGGTGGACCGGCGCTCATCGACGGCATTGCGGCGCCCGTGGAAGACGAGGTCGTCGAAGCGCCACCGGCGACGAACGCCACCTTCACCTGGCGTTTCAACGCGACGACGGACGCCGATTCGCCCGTATCGAAGACCATGCGTCCGCTCTGCGGCGCCACGGCCTGCAACGCACTGATCACCGCCGAGGCTCAAACGCAGACGATGCGCATCCTCAGCTTTATTGGGGCGGCCTTCCCGACGGGTACGGAAGCGCCCTTCGTCGTCTTTCAGATCCCCGCCAGGTAGAAGTAGTAGACGCACACGACGGTGACGACGCCCACGATGAACTGAAGGGGCAAGCCCACCTTTAGAAAGTCGCTGAAGCGGTAGCCGCCCGGACCGTAGACCATCAGGTTGGCGGCATAGCCGATGGGCGTGCTGAAGGCGGAGCATGCCGCCATCATCAAGAGCACGGCGATCGGCGCGAGCGGCAAGGACGCGCTTTCCGCTGCCTGCGCGGCGATCGGGAACATCACCGCCGCCGCCGTCGCCGTGTACACGAAGGCGCTCAGTGCCGCCGTCACCGCAAAGAGCCCCGCCATCAAAGCGAGCGGACCGTAGGGCGCCGTGACGCTCGTCAGGGCATCGGCGATCAGCCGCGCAGCGCCGCTCGATTCAACGGCCGAGCCGACCCCAATGGCCGCGCCGATCGTGACGATGACCCGCAGGTCGAGCGCCCGTCGCGCAGCGCCACCGTCGATGCAGCGAAAGAGCAGCATGCCCGCGGCGCAAAGGAGCGCAGCGATGAGCAAGTGCACGACGCCCGTGGCCGCGACCGCCACCATCGCCACGATGAGCAGCACGGCCACGCCCGCCTTTTCCCGCTTCGGAGGTTCGCTGCCGGCCACGCGGCTCACAAGGACGAAGTTTGGGTCGCTCCGGTAGCGCTGCACAAAGCTGGGCGACGCTTCGATGAGCAGCACGTCGCCCGCGGCCAGCACGATGTCGCCCACCTTCGAGCTCACGCGCTCACCCTGGCGGTGCACGGCGATGACGGCCGCGTTGTACGCGGTGCGAAAGCGCGCTTCACGAATCGAGCGACCGACGATGGGCGCCGCCGAGGCAACGACGGCTTCGACCCACGTGCGCTCGGAGCGGCCCGCAAGCTTCGCGAGCTGGTCCGCGGCGGGCACGAGGCCGAGGCGACGCAGATCGACGGCGGCGTCGATCACGATGCCTGCAAACACGAGCACGTCACCGGCGCGCAGTCGCTCATTGGGGCGAACGGCGGGGTAGACTTGGCCCTCCCGCTCGAGCTCGAAGAGGAAAAGCTTCGGCAGACTTCGCAGCGACTCCTCGATGGTTTCGCCGACGAGCGGCGAGGTGGGCTCGACGCGAAACGCGATGGCGTATTCCTTCGCATTGGAAAGCACGTCGTCGATGCCTCGGCGGGCGGCAAGCAGCCTTGGTGATGCCAAAACCATGTACGCAATGCCGGCAAACAGCACGGGCAAGGCCGCCGGCGTGGTGACGAACATACCGAGGGTCTGATCGGTCTGCGCTTCGTAAAGGCCCGCGACCAGCAGATTCGTGCTCGTTCCGATCAGCGTGCACATGCCGCCGAGAATCGCCGCGTAGCTGAGAGGCATGAGCACGTAGCTCACCGGCTGCCCAATCTGCTTCGCCCAACGCTTCAGCAGGGGCACAAAGAGCGCCACGACGGGCGTGTTGTTCACGAACGCGCTTAGCAACGCCACCGGCGCCATGATGCGCATCTGAGCGCCCCGCACGCTTGTAGGCGTACCGAGTGCGCGTCGGGCGGCGTAGTCGAGGGCGCCCGTCTCGCGCGCGCCCGCAGCGACGACGAAGAGCGCGGCAATCGTCGCGAGCGCGGGTGAGGAAAAGCCGGAAAACGCCTCCTGTGGCTCGAGCACGCCCGCGAGCATGAGGGCCGTAAGTCCGCCGACGAGCACGAGATCGGGCGCGGCGAGGTCAAGACTCATGAGGACCATCATCACGGCGACGGTCGCCAGCGTTGTCCAGGCCTGCACCGGGGGGCTATAGCACCGCACCCGCGTCCGTCGGGCCTTTTCGCCGGTCAGTGCACGCTCCTTGTGGCAAACTTGTCGGATGCGGATCGCTTTTCTTTGTGGTGTGCTGCTGGGCTGCAGCGCCGTTGTGGACCCGGATACAGCACGGCTCGGCGGCGACGAGCCAGGCCGAATCGACGGCGGAGGCATCGAAACGGGAGCCGTCGACACAGGCTCGTTGGACGGCGGCCTGCCGGAGAGCGGTCCGGGCCCCGAAGCGGGCATGGATGCTGCGGTGGAGGTCTCCATCGACATGGGCGTGGACGCCGCGGAGTGCTTCGATGCACCGCCGAGGTGCGACGACAGCCGCAGCGTCCGCTGCATCGACGGCCGGCTCGTGGAAGAAGTCTGCCCGACGGGCTGCAGCCCGGAAACGGGCCTTTGCGAAGTGCCGCGCTGCCCGGGCGCGGAGCCCGAGTGCGTCGACGGCGGCAGCCTGCGGTGCAACGGCGGCGCTGAAGTCTTGGAAGACTGCGACTTCGG
>JBCCRV010000825.1:0-2610 GCA_039201085.1 Myxococcota bacterium
CTGTCGATCCTCGTGATCACCCACGAGAGCGGCCACTACCTTGCGGCCCGCGCGTTCGGCATGAAGGTGCTGCGATACAGCATTGGTTTCGGCCCAACGCTCTTTAAACACAAGCCCAAGGGGAGCGACACGACCTTCCAGGTCGCGGCGATCCCTTTCCTTGCGTACGTGCAGATCGCGGGCATGAACCCCTACGAAGAGCACGAGGAGGGCGAGCAAGGTCTCTTCAACGATCAGAGCGCGTTCGCGCGCATCGTGACCGTTGCGGCGGGGCCCTTTGCCAACTACCTCACGGCGGCCATCCTGGCTTTCGCCATTGGTCTCGCGGGCTGGCCCTCACGCACGTTTCATGCCCTGTGGCCCGACGATCCGCGTGCCGCGCAGGCGGAGATTGAGCTTCCGCCGATCGCCGGGCCCGTGTCCGAAGACTCCGCCGCGGAAGCCGCCGGCATTCAAGAGGGCGATGTGTTCGTCCGCGTCGGCGAGACCTCCATCGAGACCTTTCAGCAGCTTCAGGAAGCAACGCAGGCTACGGAAGGAGCCGCCACGCCTTACGTAGTGCGCCGTGGAGAGGAAGAGCTGACGCTCACGGTCACGCCGCGCATGAACGACGGCTCGGCGCTCATTGGCGTACGCATCGACGAAGAGGCCGCCCAGGAAGCGGCGATGGCCCAACAAGGGCCGCCAGTCGAGCTTGGCGTGGGCGAAGCGGCAACGATGGCCTTTGCCGTTCCGGCCAAGATCACCGTCTACCAGCTCCGGGCCATCGGAAAAATGATCGCCAACCTCGACTCGTCGGGTTTGGGGGGGCCGGTGGAGATTTCGCGGCAGTTCGGCAAGGCTGCGCAGGTAGGCCCGATGGCGTGGTTCGTCATGGTCATGATGATGTCCGTCGCGCTCGGGCTCTTTAACCTGCTGCCCTTTCCCGCCCTCGACGGAGGCCGGCTGATCTTTCTTTTCTTCGAGGTGATCACGCGGCGCAAACCGAACGAACGCTTTGAGGCGCTCGTACACACGGTGGGCATCGTCATACTGCTCGTGGTGATCGCGCTCGTCACCGTTCGCGACATCGCCGGGTAGGCGCGTGCTTGCCCGACGCGTGTTCGTTCGTCGCATGTTCGTTCATCGCATGTTCGTTCATCGCATCGCGCTCGCGCTGACCTTCCTGGTCGTCGCTGCCGGAGCGCGCGCCGACGATGAGCCCGTGCTGCACGAGTACATTCCCGAAGCGAGCGATGGTGACCTGGACTTCGTACTCGGCTCCGACAACCTGCCCTCGGCGATCCTCTACGATGGCGAGCTGCTCGCGGCGCCCACGGGCGGCCCGCGCCGCGCGAACGAACGCGCCATGACGGCGCGCCAGGGCGCCGCTGGCGGACCGAGCGGTGTGGCGGGCCGGCGCTCGCCGAGCTTTCGGCCCGATCGCGTCACGAGCCTCGACGGCCAGGTACCCTACTACGACACCTTCACGCCGCGCATCGCGCCCTATAAGCGCACGACATCGCTCGACGCCGTGCGCCTCGAAGGAGGCGTACCCGTGCTCTACACGCGCGGCCTGGAGCGCATCCCGGTGCCCGTTGGCGGCCCGGCCGCAGGCGACGAAGCCCGCGACCGTTTTTGGGGCAACGTGCTGCTCGACTTTTCGTCGGGGCCGCGCGTGCCCTTTCCCAGCGTTTCGCCGGAGTCCCAGCTGCTTTCCGTCCGTACCGAACCGAACGTTGCACTGCAGTTCTTTCGCGACGGCTCGGGCAACTTCGAGGCGCTTTCCGAGCGCTCGGCCGGGGAAGTGCGCGTGGTCTTTCTCACCGACGCGCCGCGTGACTTCTTTAATGCACCGGCGATTCCGAACGTGGCGAGCGATGTCCTCGAAGTGGCTGCGCCAACCTTGCCGGCACGCGTGGAGCGCGACGCGCTGCAGTTTGCGTCCGAGCTTGGGCTCGAGCGGAGCGCGTCCCTGCCAGAAGTGCTCGCCACGCTTACGGCGCACTTCCGCTCCTTCATCGAGTCCGACGAGCCGCCGCCGAACACGGGCAATATCTACCTCGATCTTGCGCGAAGTGGACGGGGCATCTGCCGTCACCGCGCCTATGCGTTCATGCTTACGTCCTTGGCATTCGGCATCCCCACGCGCTTCGTGCACAACGAAGCGCACGCCTGGGTAGAAGTGCAGCTGCCGGAGATCAACTGGATGCGCATCGACCTCGGCGGCGCCCTCGGCGGCCTGTCACCGGGCCTGAGCAGCGAACCTCGCTACCGATCGCACCACGCCGACCCCTTACCCCGGCCGCCGGCGTATGCGGCAGCGCTCCGGGGTACGAGCGCACCGATCATTCCAAACGCCACGTCGACCGATCCCAACGTGAGCGGGCCCGGCGAAAGCGAAGGCGAAGGCGCCGTAGCCGTCGAGCAGGCGCCAGGTCCGGGCGCGCGCCCCGTTCGGCTTCGCCTCGACGAAGAAGGCTACAGCGCCCTTCGCGGGCGAAGCGTCGCCATCAGCGGACGCGCCACCGATCCGGAGGGCGGCGGCGTTGCGGGCCTACGCATCGAGGTGCTGCTTCGCGCCCAGGGCGAACGGCTGCTGGGCGTGACCGTGACGACGGATAGCGGCGC
>JBCCRV010000826.1:0-2605 GCA_039201085.1 Myxococcota bacterium
CGTGGATGCGAGCATGGACGGTACGATGGAAGTCGGGTCCGACGGGGCGCTTCCCAGGGAGGGCTTCGGAACTATCGTCGGAGAGTGCGGCCGTTTGGCTGCCGAGTTCGCGTCGCCTGAAGCGAGCTTCTACAGCGTGCGTCTCGACTTCGCGGACGACGGCTACGACGAGCCGGAGGAACGACCGCTGCTTACGCCGGACGCGGTGACCCTCCTTGAAGCCGGTACGGCAGGCGGCAGCAGCGAGATCAGCGAAGCCTTCGCCCTTGAAGTGCTCGTACGCTGCGAAGGCGCCATGCTTAGCGCCACGGAAACGGAAATCACGTACGACCCGAGCGAAAGCGCAAAGACCGACTTTCGCGCGTTCTTTGGTGACGCGCCCATCGGCGTGAGCGTGGTGCGCGCGTTCTCCTTCCCCCTTGGCTCCGACTACCCCGTGAGCGAGGCGAACCGCATTCTTCGGGACAAGCTGGCCGATATTCTTGAAAGCAGCGCGAACGTTACGGACGCCTTCGCATGGGACAAGCAGATCCTCGCGGTGCTCGCGCCCGACGACATGCCCCTCGAGTCGGTGGAGACGGCGTGGGAAGCCCTGGGCGACGACCTGCGGGCCGATACGATCCTCTTTGTGATCGTGACCGACGGCGAAGACGAAGCGGTATACCTCAATCGATAGGCGTTCAGTCTGCTTAGGAACCTGGCCATGTCGGTCTTCGGGACGAGCCCTCGTCCCGGCGCGCGGCGCCAACCCAAACGCGATCACGGAAGGGTCAGCTGCGCCGCGCCCATGGGTTGCTGGGCCCGTGCCTGCACGTAGGCCCGCTGCGCTTTCGACGCGGACGGGCCGGCCGAGAGGTACATGCGCTCCGTGTTTCGAAGGGCGCCAGCTTTGCCGACGCGGTCGCCCTGCGGGTTGTAGATGCCGATCTGTGCGCCGATGTAGCGCTTGAAGTCGTGTTCAAGGACGGCGAGCGGCCCGCGTTCTTTCAGCATGGCTTCCAGGTCTTCGCGGCTGAGAAACGCCTCGTTGGAGAAGCTGACGATGATGAGCGGCGCTCGCAGCCGTTGAAGAAGCGTTTCGAAGGCTGCGCGATGCTTGCGCTTCGAGTTGAAGTCGCTCTTGTGGGTCTTGCAGTCGATGCGCTTCTGCGCGACGCCGTAGCGCTCCGGCGCGTCCCAGCGAACGAGCGTTTCCCAGATGTGGTAGTTGCCGCGGTAGCTGTGCTGGTTGTACGGCGGATCGAGGTAGACCAAGTCAGCCTCGAGGTCGCCGGCAAGCGCTAGGGCGTCGGCGCAGTGGGCCTCGCCCGGGCCGTCCAGCACGTTCGGTGTGCGAAGCTCGAGGTCGTTAAAGGAGCGCTGGGACCACTTTTTCACGTACGCCATTTGCACGCCGCAGGTGCTATCGACACGGTCCGCGGCTTCCATCAGCGACGTAAGAGCGATCGCCCGCAGCGGCGGGGGAAGGTCCAGCGTTTCGATCGCCTCCCGAATACCCTCGATACGCGCCCCGTTGGTGGGCTGAAAAAAACGGGAATCGCGCGCATAGGCTTGCGTAAACCAGCCGTCTTTGGCCGGCGCCGTTTGAAGCTCGCGTCGCAGTGCGTCGTACTTCGCGCGCCACGTGCTGCCATCGGCGGCCACGTAGCATTCCGCCAAGGTGTGGGCATAGCCGTTATGGTCGTTTGCGCTTACGAAGAGGCCCGCCGCTTTGAGGGCGTGGCCCACCCGTGACGTTCCACTGAAGAGGTCGGCCGCACGCCGTACGCCCGGCGCCCCCGTGACCAGTTGAACGATCGGCTTCAGCAGCGTTCGCTTCGACCCGAGGTACTTGATCACCCGAGTGTCCTAGCGTGCCGGCGCAACCATCGCCAATGAAAGGCAGCGGTGAGCCGCAAGCACTCGTATACTGCCCAACGTGACGAAGGTTCCGTTCGACTGCCAAATCGAAACGCTGCAATCGGGCGTGGTGGTTGTTCGCGTCGAGGGCGAAGCCACCCTGGAAGACGTCCGTGGCGCCACGGCGACGCTGCTGGCGGAGTACCGGTCGTGGGAGCGCCCCCGCACACTCGTCGTCGACCTCTCGGAGCTCGAGCCGGTGGGCGCGAAGATACGCCAGGAGTTCGCCGCATGGCGGCGCCGGCATCGTCCCGTGTTCAAGACGTCCGTGTACGCAGGCGTCTTCGTCGTGCCGACGGCGCTTCTCCGAGGGGTGCTCACCGCCGTGAGCTGGGTCCAGCCTACCAACGTTACCCGGACCTCGTACGTCGCCACGATCGAGGAGGCCATTCAGCGCGCGGAGGCACACGAGCGCGCGCGTGAGAGTGAGCTCTAGCTCTCGATCAATCGAGCTTCGCTTGATTGAGGCCTAGCGTTTCTGACTAGGCGCCCTTCGAAAGGGTCCCTTCTCACTCGAACTGGGTTCGAGATGACTTCACCCCAAACGCGCACGGCTTCGCCGTACCTAGCCCGGAAAAGTCACCAGCCGCCGCGCCCTCGCACATTTCCTGAACATCACAGCACTTCCGCTCATCGCTAAAATACAGTGTGTATTCGTCGCTCTTCGCGAAAGCACTGTGAAGTCCAGGACTTGCACGATCATCGC
>JBCCRV010000827.1:0-2585 GCA_039201085.1 Myxococcota bacterium
CGCCGACGGAGCGCGCGCCGAGCGTGGAACAGGCCAACCTGCGCATCGTTTCCGGAAAGCGCCGGTTTTCGCACGCGCCGAGTAGGTGCAAGGTGGCGTCGTCGCTGCTGTCTGCCGCGAGCATCTGCAGCGCATAGGAGCGAGCGGGAATCAGACGCGAATCGGGGTGGGACACGGCGTCGGCGATTTGCGTGAGCAAGGGGACGCTGTCTGCAGCGGCGCCGCCGGGCGTGTAGGCGCCGGGCCGAATGGCCATTGCGGTCGGCAAGAGCGTGCCCTCATGGGACCACTGAACGCGGCCCTGCGCGTCGACGAAACGCAGCCGACCCGCCTGGTCGGCGAGAAAGATGCCGCCCCTCGCCGCGGCGCCGCCAACGATGTCCTCGTCATTTCGGTAGACGAAGCGCGCCGCGCCGTCTGGCGCAAGGCCGAAGGTGAGCCGATAGAAGGTGTAGTACACGAGGTCGCTGTCGAACCCGAGGGCATTACCGTTTCGCGCCGGACGATGGTCGAGACGAATGCTGTGCACGGCGCTCGCCGCCCCCGGTGCAGGCGAGTACGGGTCCGTGAGAAACGCCGGGTCGCCTGGGAGCGGACGGGCCGCGTCGCTGAGTTCGGCGTACGGCGCCGTGGCGCGCGAGCCGCTGCTGATCCCCTCCGCCAGGGCAAACACACCGAGCTGGCCAAAGTACGCGGCACCATCGACCGTGTACGCGCGACCCACCGAAGAGTCCGTGATGCGAACGCGTGCCACTTCGTCGCCCGTCTCTGCGTTGAGAATCGAGAGGTTCTGCGTCGCCCAAGGAACGAGCACGTAGCCGGCGCGGTAGGTTGGCGCTCCCAGCGTGGAAGCAAGCGACATACGCTTTGCGATGCGGTCACCGCGGGCGACGAAGAGCATCGAACGCGCACCGACACCGCCGCCGGTGGTCAATGCAAAGGCGACGTTGTCGCCTTCGCCGCCGGCGCCCGAAAGGTACATGGCGTTGTCCTCGACGCTAAAGCGTTCACGACCATCACGAAGGTCGTATCCAACGACACCACGGCCTTGGTGGAGCAGCACCGTGTTACCAGCGATGATTGGCGCCGAAGACGGCGCGTCGACGCCGATTTGCCAGAGGGGCGAGCCACTGCGGAGGTCGAGGGCGTAGAGCTGGTGCGGCGCCGCCGTGATGCCCACGGCGACGGGCGTCGCTTCGGGCATGGGGGCTTGTTCGATGCGGGATACGATCGGTGCAAGGGTCGACGCGTCGTTGTCCGGAAAAGTCGGTCCAAAGGCCGAACCACCGCACGCCGCAAGAAGAATGAGAAGGGGCAGCGAGCGCTTCATTCGGCGATCCTCATGGCGGCGGAACGGGCGGCATCGGCCACGGCTTCCTCGTTCGTAAAGTCTGCGAGCTCAAGCAGGTACGCCCGTACACCAGGAGTGCTGAGTTCCGCCAGCTGGCCGACCAAGCGAAACTTGGTTCGCTCGTTCACGTTGGAGCGCGCGAAGAGCTCTTGAAAGGCGGGTGTGAGGCTGTCGAAGCTGATTCGCCCGAGGTAGCCGAGCAGGCGGTCGATGTCGTCGCCCTCTGCGATCTGACCGATCGCTTGGGCCGCTTCGAGCACGTTGCGGTCCAGCGCCGTGAAGAGCCGGTCCATATGGTTGCGATCGCCAAGGGCGCCGAGCCCCAGGGCTGCGGTGGCGCGCACGATCGGCGATCCGTCGCCCAAGGCGGCGCTCAGGGTTTCGCCGGCGCCCCGGATGCGGAGGGCCGCGAGCGCGTCGAGGGCAGCGGCGCGGACGCCTTCGTTGCGGTGACGCGCGAGGGCCGTAAAGAGGGCTCCTTCACGGCGTGCTTCCAGCTGTACGAGCGTGCGAATCGCAGCCTGAAGGTGGTCCGGCGGCAGGCCCGATTCGATACGTGCCTTGAGCGGTCGAATCGCAGCGTTTCCCAGCTCCGCCATCGACTCGATGGCAAACATGACTTCGTCCGCCGATTCACCGGCGAGCATCGTTTCCGCGTCGGACAGCCGAAGCTGTGCCTGCGCGGCGGTTGGCAGTGTCAGCACCGCGATCATCAGTCCCCACTTCATGGGAGCGGTCGTATCGCGCGGCGCCCGCCCCCGCAAGGGACGGCGCCTACAAGGCGCGCTTGTGGCGAGCAGCGCTGACGGTCATGGTTCGCGGGTGCTTTTTCCGAACCGCACGCGTGTGCCCCGAGCGCTTCGGTGGCTTCCCCTGCTCGTTCTCGGCGCCGCCGCCGGCAGCGCCCAGCCCGATCCCCTCGCCCTGGCCCTCGATCCCATCGACGATGTTGTCACCTTTGAGCGCCTCGGCGGCGATGAAGCGTTGGCGGAGGCCTTTGAAGCAGGCGCTAAACCCGTGCATTTCCTCGTCGTGGGCGCGAGCGACGCACCCGAAACGCATCTGCGCGCGCTGGCCACGCTGGCCGCTTCGGACGATCCGGACCGAAGCGTATGGGCCGCCGAGTCTGGGCGCCGCATCGCCGAGACCCTCCGCGCGGACGGCCTTGCGGCGCGCGAAGCCCGTGTGGACCGTTCCGCCATCCACGCGTGGCGCGCGCTTGTGAACGCGCCCG
>JBCCRV010000828.1:0-2561 GCA_039201085.1 Myxococcota bacterium
ATTCGCTCGCGCACGGTGGCGGGCTCCTCGTCCGAAGCCTCGGGAAGCTCTGGCACGTTTGGCGCCGCTCCCGGAAGCGCGTCGCAGAGAATGTCCTCCCGAAGAAAGAGCCCGCGAAAGATAGGCGACTTGCCGGGCTGCGTGTGCGACGCGAGGAAGCTCGCCATGGTCATCAGGCCCGCACGCTGGTCTTCGGGAAGGCGCGTGTAGTTCCAGCCTTCGCCTTCCGAGGGAACGCCGTAGACGTGCTCGGCCAGAAGGGGCGTTAGCACGGAGTAGGGCGCCGACATCAGCGTCTCGAAGCGCCCGTCGTCCTCGCGAAGGACGTGCGATGTGAAATGGCGAACCTCGTCGATCATGTCCTGATGAATCGCGTCCGTGAATTCGGGCTCCCAGTCGAAGATGGCCGAGTTGGCAAAGGCGCGGCCGTCCGCGTACCCGCGGACGAAATCGAGCACGCCGGGTTGGGCCGGGTCTTCGAGGAGCGCTTCGGCGGCTTCGCGCATGCCATCTTCGTCCATGAGCGCGTTCGACTCGGCGCGCTCCAAGAGCGAGTCGCTGGGCGGCCCGCCGAGGAGCACGAAGGCCAGGGCGGACGCCCGCTCAAAGGGGTCGAGGGTGGTGTCGCCCCCATCGCCGTTGCCGCGTTCGGTGCGAAAGACAAAATGCGGCGAGAGGATCGTTGCCTGGACGGCGTCTTCCACGCCAGCGACGGCGCTGCCCGGGTTGTCAAAGAGCAGGCTGGCATACGCGCCTACCTCTTCGTCCGACGGGGGGCGTCGCCAGGCGCGGTAGAGGAAGTTGGCGACGTCATCCTCCACGCAGGACCGGTCGTCGGCGCCCTCGCGTACGCGTGCTTCCACACAGGGACCAAAGTGCGACGGCTCGGCTGCAACCATGGCGCCCACTTCCGCCGCGTATCCCATGAGTTCGCGAAAGACCGTGCCGTCCATGAGAGCGGGCGCCGAGAGCTGCGAGTCTCGGTAGCTGTAGAGCAGCCCCCAAAGGCGGTCGGCGATGGAGGGGGCACCCGGCACGAGCGCCTGAATGGCTCGCTCGTACTGAAACGGCGCGGACTGAACGGCGCGAATGCCGACGGTCTCAGCGGGCGCGGGCTCGGGACGTTCCTGCGGGGTCTCCGAGCCGACGATGGTCGGCCCCTCCACATCCGGGGCGCTACCCCCGGGGGTGCCGATGCTGCCGTTGCAAGCGACGAGGAAGGTGAGCGCGGCCGCGAGGGGCGCCGCGATTCTGCGTGGGTGGGTCATGCGTTCAACGTAGGAATTCAACGCCGAACCCATCCATTACCCAATCTGCGCGCTGGGCTCCCCATTTGACCGGGCGGGGCGTCTCTGTGGGGCCGCGCAACCCGATAATTTACGGGTCTTTTGGCGTTCAACCGCGCTCTGCCCGCTCCGGGACGACCGGCGCCCACGCGTTTGCGGAGCGAAAGCGAAGCGCCCAAGCTCGATTCATGCACGCACGATCGATCCTCGGCCTGGCGCTGCTCATGGCCTGTCAGCAGCCAACGGAGGTTCGCGTGGTGATCGACGCGCCGGAGTTGCTGCGGCCGCAGGTGGGATCGGTGCAGGTGGAGGTCTTCGACGACGACGATCAATCGGTGCTCATGGCGACGCGCATGCCGAACGACACTGGATGGCCCATCACAGCGCTCCTTGAACCCCGCGGCGGCGACCGCTCACGCGGGTACCGCGTTGAAGTGCGCGCGCTTTCGGCGTCCGGCGGCGATGACGCTACACTCCTTGCGTCGGAGACCGTGGAAGCCGACGGGTATGCAAGCGGCGTTGAAACACGGAACGTGTTGCTCGGATGTTCTTGCACGGGGCCGTACGCCGATTGCGTGTTGAACGACGCCCCCGCGTACTACTTTCCGCTTGAAGAAGGGCGCTGCGCGCTGGTGGACCGAGTGGGAGGACTCACCGCCGCTGCGGAGTCGAACTGCGTTGAGTGCCCGGACGCTCGCTCCGGTGAATGCCGACACGATTCGCCGCCGGCGTGCCCAGATCGTTGCTCCATACCCGAGTGCCCAGACCGCTGCTCGCCGCGAATGCCCCCCGCGGAGCCTCTCACGGGAGTGGTCGGAGCGGGGCTGGCGCTTTTCGGCCCCGGTGGAAACGAAGCGGGCCGGATTGATCCGGACACGCCGAATGGACTCTTCGCCGACTCGTTCAGCGTCGAGCTTTGGTTCCGCTCGCTGATGATGAATCCCCGAGCCACCAGCGTCGGGATGTTCATCTATCAAGAGCGAGACGCGGATACATCGCCGTGGGAAGGCTTCGAGCTGTCGGAGCAAGAAGGGGAGATCACGGTCCGAGGTATTCCGGGCAACGAATCGGGCGAAGCGATCTCGGTGATTCTTCCGCCGGACCAAGGGCAGCTGCGACACTTCGTGGTGACCGTCGAGAAAACCGCCGAGTCGAGCGGAATCGCCACGGTCTACGTGGATGGCGTTCAGCGCGCGCGAGGACCGTACCCAGGGACCTTCGACGACCGCGCCGGCGGCGAGTTTGGTGGCCATCGAGGACGATATTCCGGCGCCG
>JBCCRV010000829.1:0-2541 GCA_039201085.1 Myxococcota bacterium
CGACGCGACAACCACGTAAGCACCCTGTGTTTGGAACGACCATGATCCCAACGAAAGGCGTTGCGACTCGCGGAGTCCTGAGCAGGCGACCTATCGTCCGCCGAGTCGCGACGGATTTCGTCGGCAGGTAATCACCTGACTCTCGCTGGCTGCCGTCAGCGGCTCGCCGTCGAAGCCGCCCTCGTGCGAGAGCACTTCAAAGCCCGCGTGGCGGAGCCAAAGGCGCAGCTCCTCGGGAAAAAACTGCCGATGGGTGAGCGGAACGACCGTGATGTCGAGGGGATCGTCGACGTTCAGATACGCGAACTCGACGTGTTGAGTCTGCGTCCGCGGGTCGTAGTCGTAGCGCTCGCGGCAGCGGTAGCGCTTTTCCGTACCCGGCCACCGCACCGCGCCCGCGTGATAAACCTTGTTGGGGTTTCGCGCGAGGTTGCGTGCGTCCGGCAGCAGCACGTCGAAGCGGAAGATTCCGCCCGGTGTCAGGTGAGCGGCGACGCAGCCGAGGCAGCGTTCGATCTCCTCTGCGTCGTAGAGATGCATCAGCGTATTGAATGGTGCGATGATTTGGTCGAAGCGCGTGTCCAGGTCAAAGCTGCGAAAGTCCCCGGCGACGAACGCCACGCGTTCCCGTACGCGGCGGGGCCGCTTCGTCCGCTTTTCCTCGGCGCGCAAGCGCATGGCGTCGACGCGCTCGAGACCGAGGAGCGTGCCTTCACCTTGCTCCGCCAATGCGAGCGCGACGTCGAGCGATACCCGGCCCGTTCCGGCGCCGAGTTCGAGCATCGAACCGCACGCCGTCGCCGCGTAGTAGCGCCGATCGTTCATGCGCCGCCGGTACATTTGATCGTAGTAGGCCGGGTCCAAGTAGTGGGCGATGGCGCCGTCGTCTTCAGGATCGGGCTTCATCTCAATGCTCGAAGTGAAAGGCCGAGGGAAGGTCCGAGAGGATCTCACCAAAGCGCACTTCGACCACGCGGTGGCCGCGAGGCTGCGACCCGTTCGTGTCCCGCAGCACGAACTCCACCTCCCGGGCGTACTCGCGATCGATGAACGTTCCCTCAGCGGTCCCAGCCAGGCGCAGATCGCCGCCGGGCAGGTCTTCGCTTTCACTGAGCACGAGGTCGAGGCGGGTCGCCGCCATCGCCGCCCAGACTTCGCGGCGAAGCTCCGTTTCTGCTTCCGTGAGCGACGCATCCGACGCGCGCCGCCGCTGCACTTCGGCGAGCGCCGCGCCCGTCGCCAAACGCTCCGCCGTGTCGTGGTCCCGCTTGCGCCACGCGTCCAGGAAGGACTCGGCCGTCGACTCCGCCGTGCGGTCGTCGAGCCGAGCGCGGCTCGCGGGCGCCGTGCCGCCTTCGTCGTCGTCCGGCGCGAGCGAAATGAGCGCGACGACGCCGATGCAGACCATCGTTGAGGCGATGGCGAGCACGGCCGGCGTTGGAATGCGCGATTCGCTCATGCTGCGCGTCCCTGCACCATCAATAAGTGGCTCGCAAATTCCGCGAAGCCTTCGCCTCGATCGCCTTGCGTGACGTACGCGGGCGGGTTCTGAAAGCGGTGGGCCGAAACGTTGGCGACGCCCACACTGTTCGCCAGCCCCGCAAAGGCGGGCTCGTCGTTCGGGCTATCGCCGATGTACACGAGCGAAGCGGCGTTGAAGTCGGGTAGGGCGGCCTGCAGTGCTTCAAACTTGTTCCACGAGCCCAAAGCGGCATGGCAGTGCACGGAGCTTGTGACGGGCGTTGCGCCGAGTTCGCGAATCAACGCTTCAAGGGTGGCGACGTCGGCGGGCGGCAGCTTGACGTGCTCACCGACGTCGAAGGCCAGGTCGAGCCGGCGGAGGCGCGCGTCGTGGGACACCTTCACGTGGGGAAGGCGCTCGGCCACGGCGTGAAGGATGGTCTCGTGGGCGCCCTTGATCGCTCGCCGTTCCGCGTCGCTGACGAAGTAGTGCTCCTGGAGCGCGCCGTGCTCGTCGCGCGTGAACCAACCGGCGCCGTTTTCACCCACCGCCGTATCGACGGGCCAAAGGTGGGCGATGACTTCCGCCCAGCCCAAAGGGCGCCCCGTGGCGGCAACGAGTCGGTAGCCCGCGCTGCGCAAACGGTGAAGCGCATCGAAGGCCACCGCCTCCACGATTCCGTCGCGCGTCAACGTGTCGTCCACGTCGAGGGCAACGGTTCGAATGCCCGACGGCTTCCACTCGCTCAGCGGTTTCATAGGCCTTTCCTTTGCTCGTACGCTTAGGGCACGAGGCGGGCAAACACCGCTTTCAAGTAGCGGCCTTCGTGAAAGGCGGCGGGAACGGGATGGTCCGACGACGCGTAGGCCAGGTGAAACACTTCCGAGCGTCGATGGCTTCGGGAGGCCGCGCCGCCCACCACGTGAAGCAGGTCCCGCATCGAGAGGGCGGCGGAGCAGCTGCAGCTCACGAGAATGCCGTCGTCCTTGACGAGCCTCGCGGCGTTTTCGTTCAGCTTCGCGTACGCACGCATGCCGGCGCTTCGATGGCGGCGGGTCGGGGCGAGCTTCGGCGGATCG
>JBCCRV010000830.1:0-2524 GCA_039201085.1 Myxococcota bacterium
CGGCCGCTCACGATGCGCGTGGCTGCCGGCACTTTGCCTCCGCCGTCGCTGATGACCGACACGTCTTCGGCCAGAAGGGAGGTGAGCGCCTGGGTGTCGCCCGTTTGCGTGGCCACGGCGAAGGCCATCAGCACGGCGCGGTGGGCTTCGGCGCTTGGTGCAAAACGCGGCGCAGTCCCGAGGCGCTTTCGGGCGCGCCGCAGGATTTGGCGCGCGTTGCTTGCGTTGACCTCCAGCACACTGGCGATCGCGTCATGGCCGTAGTCGAAGGCGTCATGCAGCACGAAGGCGACGCGCTCGCGCGGCGAGAGACGCTCCATCATTGCGAGAAGGGCCATCGAAAGGCCGGCTATATCGAAGGGTTCGTAGTCTCGTGGATCCGGTTCGGGCTCCGGCAAGTAGGGCCCGACGTACACCTCGCGTTTGCGCCGGGCGCGGCGCAGTTCATCGACGCAGAGCCGCGACACGACCCGAACCAGCCAGCCTTCAGGCTGGGCGATCTCCGCTTCGGCGCTCGCGCGCAGGAAGCGCAGAGCGGCTTCCTGCAGAATGTCTTCGGCATCCGTACCGCTTCCAAGCATGCGGTAGGCAAGGGCGAAGAGCTTTGCGCGATGGCGTTCGAAGCGCTGCGCTGGGTCCGTCGGGCTCATGCGTTGGGCGCCGCGAGGGCTTCTTCGAGCCTACAGTAGCTCGGCGAGAATCCCTCTTCCTTTGCGCCAAAGGCGTGGTTGAAGCGTGCGCGGTAGTTTTCCCACGCGATCACGGAAACGAGTTCGACGAGCGCTGCCCGACCAAGGCTGCGCTCGAGCGATGCGATCCAGCGCGCGTCGATGTGCGCCGGCGCTTCGCTCATCGCATCGGTCAGGCGCAGCACCTCGCGCTCCAGTGGATCAAAGCGCGAGGACTGGGTCCACGCCGTCAGGTCGATGAGCGCTTCCTCGCTGAGGCCCGACTGCAGCGCATGCGCCGAACCGATGTCGATGCAGAAGCGGCAGCCCACCACCATCGCGGCGCGCAGGTTTGCAAGGGCCTTTAGACGAGGATCGAGCGCGTGCGAACGCTCGGCGCTGACTTCAAAGAGGCCGTAGGAGCGAAGGACACCAGGATGGTGGGCCATGATGCCGATCGATGCGGGTACGCGACCGAGCCGTCGGCCGCATAGCCAGTAGAAGAGTCGAACGAAGATCCCAGCGCGTGACTTGGGAAGGGGTTCAAAGGCTGTGCTCATGCCTACGAGACGGGACTGCGGGGGCCGGTGTGACACGGCCTTCGATCTTGTCTCGGCTTCTGAGGCCGCTCCTTTGGCGTGTTCGGTCCTTTTCGGTGAGTTCGGGCCAACGTAAGATTCCATAAACAAGCGCCTGGCTACAGCGGACATTGCGCCCGCGCACGAGCGGCGTCGCGCCCTGTGAAGGTTCTTCGGCGCCGCTGGTGAGGGAGACATGATCCACTATGCTTGGGCCGTGTTCTCGTTCCGCGCAGCCTTGCCGATCCTAGTCGCGCTCCCCTTCATGCATGGGTGTGGGGCTTCGGTGGACAGCACCGATGCGGCGGTCGCAGCCGACCTCGCGGTGGACCCCGCGCGCGACGCCGACGCCGCCCCGCGCGACGCAGCACCGAACGATGGAGCGCCGACGGATGCTGCGCCGGACCAGGCCACGGTGAACCGTTGCAACCGGCCCGTTTCCAGTGTGCCAAGTGAACTCGGTGCGGACGCTTTCTACGCCAAGTACCTGGATGCGGACGGCATTCCCGTGCTGGCCTCCGCGCAGGTTCGAGACGCTGCGCTCCAGCGCGCCTGCGCCGTGGTGCTTCGCATGCTTTCGGCGCGCCGCGACGTGCGCGACGAGCTACTCGTTTGGGGCATTCACGTGGCGATCATCGGCGTCGATGAGCTCACCACGGACATTCCCGAGTACGCGACCCTGTATGAAGACTTCCCGGGCGTGGACTGGAATGCGCGTGCGCGCGGCCTCGGGGCCACGGCCACCCTGCGTCTGAGCAGCGTCGGCGAAGAGAACCTTCTCGGCCTTCCCGGCGACGTGCACGAAGGCGAAGACATCATGGTTCACGAGTTCGCCCATACCTTCTTCGATTTGGGGGTGCGCAGCACCGCGGAGGGCACCGTCTATCGTGATCGCCTCCAGTCCGCGTACAACGCGTCCCTTCGTGAAGGGCGCTACGCCGATACGTACGCCCTCTCGGAAACGCGCGAGTACTTCGCCGAGAGCGTGCAGAGCTGGTTCGACGTGAACCTGGAGGCCGAGCCCGCCGACGGCGTGCACAACTTCGTGAACACGCAGGAAGAACTGCGCCTCTACGATCCAGCGATGGCCGAGATACTCGAGGAGCTGTTTCCCGCGTCCCTCGACCTTCCCGCGGGCTAGACCGCCTTCATTTTGAACTGAGCCTGCGGCGTTCGTCCTGTTGTTCGAGGACAAGGAACAACGACGCAGGAATGTAGGCACATTTCAAGGAGGCGTGACGCAGACATCGGGCGACAGGGTGGGCGAAGCAGGCTCAG
>JBCCRV010000831.1:0-2518 GCA_039201085.1 Myxococcota bacterium
CCTCCGTGGCGTTCCGCATTCGAACGGCGGACACGCGTGCGGCACTCAACTCGGCGCCCTGGCGCGGCGTGGGGATCGTGCCTTCGGCGACGTCACCGCTCGATGTCGCTTCCGTATTGGATTTGGCGGGTGATACGCACGGCAACTTCGCGCAGGTCGAGATCGCCCTCGATGCCGCCACCCTCGACCCGACGATGTTCGTCACGCCGCGTGTGCGCTCCGTCAACCTTAACTACGAGTGCGCGACGCCCACTACGGGCTTCTACGAGCGCGTTTTCGATTCGCTGACCACGTGCATGGTTCCGCCGACCCGTCCGTACTGGAACGAGTTCACCTACAACGTGGACACCCCGGGTGACAGCGCCGTGCGCTTTGAGGTTGCCGTCGCCGAGACCGAAGCCGACCTCGCCACTGCGCCTGAGGTCTCCTTCACCGTACCGCCGAGCCCGAACACCGACACGGTCAACCTCCAGGCGCTCCTGGCCTCCGAAGGGCTGCCGTCTACACCCCTGCTCCTGCGTGTGCGCGCGATTCTCAACCCGACGCTCCCGGTGACCGAATCCGCGATTCTTCGATCGATCACCACCGAATGGGAGTGTCGCCCCGACGAGTGATGGGCGCCGGCGAGCGCCTTTCGCTTGCCGCGCCTCCGTGCCACACGGAGGCCTCGACGGCGCGCCGAAATGGGAGCGCCTTGCCCCGCTGAAAAGCGGCGTGCGAAGCCTCGGCCGGGCCGATAGCTGATACCCTTTAGGTATGCGTGCGTCGTTCGCTTCAGCGCTCTCATCCACGCTGGTGAGGTGCGCTCTTCCTATGATGATGCTGTCCGTCGGGTGCGATGATTCCGTACCTCCGGCGTCTTCCTTCTACGAGGAGCGCATCGATCCGATCGTGCGTTCCGGATGCGCGCAGCAAACGAACGGCTGCCACGTTGACGTCGATGGAAACGCGACCGGTAACTTTGACATGGACAGCTTCGACGCCCTGATGCGACGCGAGGATTTGCTGGCGCCCTACGGTCCCTATCCCGTCGGCCTGCTCCTCCTGAAGGGCGGCGACCCCGTAGAGATCCCCGTCGAGACGTGGGATCCCGATCCGGTCAGCGGTCAACGCGTGGCCATTGTGCAAACGGACATTCGGCACGCCGCCGGTTCGCTTATCGCGACCGGAAGCAGCGGCTACGCCGAGCTCAAGCGCTGGACCGAATCGGGGTACACGCGCACGGGCGTACCGGACGAGAGCCTCGAAGACAACGTCGGTCCCTGTGTGTCCGGCGTCGGCGAAGCGCATGGCTTCGACCCCGCGGCCGATCCTGCCGATGCCGAATCGTTCCAGGCCTTCGTGCGTGACGTGCAGCCGGTGCTTCGCCAAAGCTGCGCCGGCAGTGGCTGTCACGGCAACCGCTTCGCCGACCTCTATCTTAGCTGCGGCGACAACCAAGAAGAGCTGCGCTGGAACTACTTTGTGAGCATGAGCCACGTGACGACGCCCTCGTCCACGTCGGGCCTGCTTCGCCGTCCGCTGGCGACCTTTCGCGGCGGTACATTTCACGAAGGCGGCAACGTGCTTTCCAGCACCGAAGACGAGCGCTACCAGGCGATCGCGAACTGGGCCGCGGACGTCGAAGCGCGTGCACCGGAGCTGCTCGTCGACGACGACCCCGACCCGGGCCTGCGCTTCTTTGCAAACCGCGTTCAGCCCGCCCTAGTCCGCGAAGGCTGCATGTTCGGGAACTGCCACTCGCCGACGATGTTTCACGACCTTCGCCTGCGCGGTGGCGCGCAAGGCGTGTTTTCGCGCATTGCGACACGACGCAACCACGAGATGTCCCGCGAATTCTTGGCCGTTGAATCGCCGACGCCCAACGTGGGACGGCTCGTCGCGAAGAACCTCTTTCCAAGTTTCGACGTCGAGGGCGCCGAAGGCATTACGCACCGTGGAGGGTCGCTCTTCGAGGACTTTTCGACGGGCGGCGAGCTCAACCCGGCAACGCCGGACGACTGCGCGACGTTCGACGCAGACAGCGGCGACATCAACGAAGTGCCGGCCTACTGCATCATTCTTCGCTGGCACGAGATCGAACGCGAAGAAGCCATCGCGCGCGGCGAAATCCTGCCGGACGAGCAAATCGTTGACGGCATCGTGTGGGTCGCGCGTCCCCCCGGGATCGGTCCGATCACCGACTTCGACACCTTCCGCGGCGGTGCCGACCTGCGTTTTTCCACGGCGACCTTCGCCGGCGAAGCCCTGTCGCTCGACGCGTCGACCAGTCTCCTAGGCGGCTGTAGCCTTGGTCCGGACCTGGACGTGCGAACGCCCGCCGTGAGCTGGGACGGCAGCCGCATCGCCTTCGCCGCGCGCGCGAGCGCCGCCGAGCCCCTTCGTTTGTACTGGATGAACAGCGATGGAAGCGCGTGCGAGCCGGTGCCGGACATCGCCACCGACGCCTCCCAGGACGGCATTCTCATTCACGACTTCGACCCCGCCTTTGCGCCGGACGGCCGCTTGGTGTTTGCGA
>JBCCRV010000832.1:0-2508 GCA_039201085.1 Myxococcota bacterium
ATCACCCGCTCCGGCGCCGCGGAGGTGCAGCGTGACTACGTGACCGCCGCCGGCCGCGCGCGTGGACAGCGCGATGTACGCGATCACCCGCTCCGGCGCCGCGGAGGTGCAGCGTGACTACGTGACCGCCGCCGGCCGCGAAGGGGTGCGGGTCAAGATCGCGCGCCAGGGCACCTTCGAATGGCACTGGTTCTTCCCAGGCCCCGGCGTCTTCTGGAGTTTCTTCTGTCGCGGGCCAACCGACTCGCGGGACTTTTGCGACCAAGTCTTGAGCACCCTCGAGCTTATCGAACCGTAGCGTGTCTTCTCACGTTCCCGGCCAAAACGTCCTACACTCGGGCTGTGAATCGTTCGCCTCTCACGCCTAACGCCGTTGGAACCTGGGCCCTGGTGGTCGGTGGAAGCACCACGATTGGCGCAGAGTTCGCGGGGCAACTCGCCGAACGGGGCTTCAACCTCGTGCTGGTTGCGCGCGGAGCATCGCGACTCGAGTCCCTTGCCTCAGACCTACGAAGGCAGCGGCGGGTGGAGGTGAAAGCGGTGGCGCTCGACCTGCTCGATGCGGGGGCAACCGCCGATTTACTCAAAGCGACCGAAGGCCTTGAAGTCGGCCTGCTCATCGTCAACGCCAACCTTCATCGCGTGAACGAATTTCACCGGATGAGCGAAGGCGAAAAGCGCGCGATGAGCCGGCTCAACTACCAGGTTCCCGTCGAGCTCACGCACCACTACGGCGGCGCGATGGTCGGACGTAAGCGTGGCGGCATCATCTTCGTGAACACGCTCAACTCGCTCACGGCCCTCGAAATCGACGCGGTCTTCCAGGGCACGAAGGCGGGCCTTCGCATCTTCGCCGAAAGCCTTTCGCTCGAATACGAACGGGCGGGCGTGCGCGTCGCGTCGGCCCACATCAGCGGCATCGAAGGAAGCGAGAGCTACGAAGCAAAGCTCTCGGCAGGCACCCGCCGGGTCCTGCGCTGGATGGGAACAACGCTCCCACCGCAGCGAATCGTTCGGCAATGCCTGAAGCAGTTTGACGACGGCCGACTCATCCTTTGCCCCGACGGCATCTTTCCCCTCAACCGACTCGGCATGGCGGCCCTCGACCTTCTGCGAATCGGTGGCTTTCGCACGCAGCGTTCCGTGCTCTCACGCATCTTCGGCGCGATGCTGCAGGGTACGGAAGTGAAGGACGGGCTGCGCGCGAAGGGCTACGCGCCGACGGCAACGCCAAGGGCATCCAACGGGCACGCCGAACGAAACGCACACGAAGGCTAGCCACCACCCTCCCATCCGCTCTGCGCGCGCGTGGTACGCTCGGACGCATGCGATCGCTCCTGCTCCTCTGCCTCTTGGGCGCTTGTTCGGGTGACGAATCCGCGGCCATTGTGGCCGAGCAGCCCGCGTCCGAACGTTCTGAGCCGTCGACACCGTCCCTGCCCGAGGCAGAAGAAGGCAGCGCGAACGAAACGGAGGGGGGCAGCGCGGGCGAGGCGGAAGCCACACCTGCTCCTTCGAACGATTCAACCGACAGCGTGGACGGCGTCGACGAAGCGAACGCCAACGAAGCGAACGTCGACGGCGATGGCGCGAACGGTTCGGACGACGGGAGCGTCCGTCGCGTCTTGCCGACGCCGCACGCGGAGGCGAGCACGGAGGTGGGCGAGCGCATCAACCGGGCGAGCATCCTCCGACTGACGCGCGCCCTGGGGCTGCCGGCACCGCTCTACGTGCATGGCCGACCCGTCGTCGTACCCGAAACCGCCCGCGCCCTGGTCCTGATTTCGTTCCTGCGGCGGGGCGATCGCCGAAACCCCGAAGACGAAATGCACACCGAGCTCTGGCTGCTCGAAAGCTCCGATGGGCGTCTCTCGCGCGTCGCCGCGGCACCGATGCCGCATGAACCGGTTCCGACGTACAACGAGATCGCCGTGGGCGCCGAAGGGCTTGGCAGCGCCCTCAGCGTCAAGGCGCAGAACATCGAGGACTTCGACGGGGACAGCGACCTCGAGTACCAGGTCGTGGTCGAGTTGATCGACGAAGTCGTGTGCGGCCAGGGCGCGCTGACGCACCGTCACGTGCTCATCTACAACCTTTCGGACCTCTCGCTTGCCCTGAACATTCAGACGGGCGAATCCGCAACCGTGTCGAATTTTCGCAGCACGATCCTATGGGGCGACCGCAACGAAGACGGTCATCCGGACGTGGACCTGCGTGTGCGCAACTGCGTCGAATGGGGTGGCGACTATCCGGAGATTTCTTGCGCCCGCGAGCAGGACACGCACGTCTACTACCTTTGGGAAGAAGCGGGCGACCGATGGGTCGCCGCGGAGTCCGCCGAAGGGCGCGAGCCCTGCGACGAGTGAGCCGCGGTCACCCGAGCTGGGCCTTCTAGAGTCGGGTGCGGGCTCGCATCGGAGCGGGTTCGGGTCGGGTTCCAGCGACGGGTCGGGTTCCGGCGACGGGTCGGGTTCCGGCGGCGGGTCGGGTTGCGGCGACGGATCCGGC
>JBCCRV010000833.1:0-2496 GCA_039201085.1 Myxococcota bacterium
CGAGCAGGTCGGCAGCGGCTCGTTCGACAATCACATCGCCGTCCTCGGCGTCGCCTTCCAGGCTGACGGCGCGATCGACGCCATGCTGGTCGAGCAGGCGGCTGAGGGACCAAAGGGCCGCGCGCGGAATGTCCGCGGGCCGATCGCGCAGCGCCGGAAGGGTGAGTTCAACGCGCGAAAGGCGGTAGTAGAGGTCGTGCCGAAAGCGGCCGTCGCGCATGAACGTCGGCAGGCTGAGATCGGTGGCGGCAATGATGTTCACATTGCAAGGCTGGGGCGCCTCGTCGTCGTTGCGCCGGTAGCGGCCGCGAATCACGGGCGAGAGGCGCGCCTGAATCTCGCGGGAGACGGTGGCGATCTCGTCGAGAAAGAGCGTACCACCCTCTGCCCGGGCGATGGCGCCTCGCCGCTCGCGGGTGCCAAAGAGATGGAGCGCGAGCACTTTCGGATCGCGCCCGCCCGTGGGCATCTTCACGAAGGGCGCATGGCTGCCGCGCATCGCTTGATGGAGCGCGCGTGCGAGGCCTTCCTTGCCCGTCCCCGGCTCGCCGTGAATGAGCACGGGCGTTGTGAAGGGCCGGTCGAGCAGGCGATCGATCACGTCGAGAATGCGCTGCGAGTCCGGATGGGGCGCCCGGTACATGAGCACGAGACGAACCCAATCGCGAAGGCCAGGAAGGGTGGGCGTTGCCATAGCGGGACCCTGCCACTGGCAAGCGCGGGTGTGAAGAACGCTGCAAAACTTGTTTCGTCCCGGTCACGCGAAGTCCGTTCTGGCCAACGCAGGCGCCTTGCCCTACACCCGCTCCATGGCGGAGCGCATCACCCCTGAGCAAGCCCTCGAACTCGTCGAAGACGAGGATTTCGCGTACCTCGACGTTCGCTCGATCACCGAGTTTGACGGCGGCCACCCCGAAGGCGCCTTCAACGTGCCGCTCAAACACATGGTGCCCGGCGGCATGAAGGACAACGGCGACTTTTTGAAGGTCATCGAGCAGCATTTCGCGAAGGACGCGAAGCTGATCGTCGCGTGCAAGGCCGGCGGCCGCAGCAAAGCCGCCGCCGCCCTGCTCGAAGGGGCGGGCTACACGAACGTGCGCGACCAGTTCGCCGGCTGGGGCGGCGCCAAGGACGAGTACGGCGCCACTCTCGAGGCGGGATGGCAGGCGGCGGGGTTGCCCGTCGCGCTAGAAGCCGAAGAAGGCCGCGACTACGCGAGCCTCGCGAAGGCCGCCGGCGCCGACGTTCCGTAGACCTCAGACCGCCGGAAGCGCCTGTATCGCAGGCAGCGCGGACATGCGTTCAAGCCATCGTTGCACGTGTTCGCCAGCTGCAAAACCGAGCTTCGCGCCCTCCCGGTACGTAAGCGCGCCGTAGAGGTGAAAGTCAGCGATCGTCGGCGCATCGCCGGCCACGAACGCGCCGGAACCAAGCTGCCGATTCAGCACCGAAAGAAAGCGCGCAAACTGTTTGGCGGACTCTTCTTCGGCCAGAGCATTGACGGGCCCCAGGGAGAGCATCGGCTTCCACATGCGTTCGAAAGCGAGCGTTCGTATGTGCTTACCGAAATGCGCCAGGTTCCATTGAATCCAGCGATTCACATTCGCGCGGGCTTCCAGAGCCGTCGGATAGAGCTCACTGGGGCCGTAGCGGTCAGCGAGGTACTGCAGAATGGCGCCCGATTCCCAGAGTCGAAAATCGCCAACTTCGAGGTACGGAATCATGCCATTGGGGTTGAGCGCCCGATAGGAAGGAAGCTGACTCTCGCCGGCGCGAATGTCGACTTCCACAAACTCCACGTCAGCGGTCGAACCCAAGTGGTGAAGTCCCGCAAGCACGGCGCGTGAGCTGGGCGACACGGGATGAAAGTGCAATCGGATCGAATCGCTCATGCCGCCGCCTTCTTTTGCTTTCGCGCGTGCTGCTCGCCCGTTTCGATGTAGTGCTTGAGTTCCTCGAGGTTGACGCGAAGCAACTTCCCCATGCCTACCTTCATCATCGGTCGCATCATCGCCCCCAACAACCCGCGCGTTTGCATGTCCACCGACATCGTCAGACGAGCAACCTCGGGGCCCAGAGACTCGACGGTCCATGTGTTCGTGGCCCGCTCGACGAACCCCGGCATGGCACTCCCTGTGATCTCGTAGGTGAAGGTACGAGCGCGGGCGTCGTAGGCCACGAACACCTCCTTCGTCTCCCCTTGAGGGGTCGCGCATACACGCCCCGTACACTCCATGTCCTCGGTCCTCAGACCTGCCACGGGCTCATGCGATGCCCTGGACTCGGTCACGTTGCTCGCCCACGTCCCAATCTGGTCGAATTCTTTGGCGGCCACCTCCCAGACTCGGTCGGCGCTGGCTTCGATCTCAATCGCTTCGGCTTTCTTCATCGTGCATCCTTTCTGCTTGCAGAGAGTTCTCCCACGACGTCCAAACCTGAACCTGCACCCACGCGAGAACAAGCCGCAATAAAGCGGCCCAAACCTGCAACCACGCA
>JBCCRV010000834.1:0-2489 GCA_039201085.1 Myxococcota bacterium
GAGTATCTGCACCAGGGTGGCGAACCAACGCCCTTGCATCGTTGATTCCATCAGCGCCCAGCGGCCACGTTTGGCGGCGGTGCAGGTTGCGAGCGATCGCACGTTCGGGGTGAGCGGGGATCGGAACTTGGCGGGAGGGCTTTGCGCGAGATCGAGGGGTGTTGGGTCATGGGAGTTTGAAGGCCCGAGTTCGCCTGGGCAGCATTCATGTGCGTCGGGCACGCTGCTCTGCGAACGCGCCCCGTAGTCTGTCTCGCCCCGGAATCGATCCGCATGCTCTCGCATGGCTCAAAGCGAGCGCCGTTGCCTCGGGGAATACCATTTTGTTCCCCTCGATGTGAACGTTCTGCGCACGCATCGTCGCGTGACGCACGGAACGCGCGCGCGACTGTCAGCCCATCCAGACAGCGCGTTCGCTGGCGGACGGCGGGCCGCTCTTCGGGAACGAAGGCCTGTGTGTCCTAACTTGAGGACGGGATTGTGAGAAACACTAGACCTCAATCGAGCGAACCTCGCTTGATTGAGGTCTAGCGGGCTGGATGGGGGTTCTTGGCGACCACCGGTCGCCGACCTTCGCCGAGCGCCGTGCGCTCTTCTGCTCCGAGCGCGCCGAGAAACGCTTCCAGCTTCAACTCGCTCTCCGCATGTTCGGCGGCGGGCTTCGAGCCGGACACGATACCGCCGCCGGCAAAGGCGGTTGCGCGGCGGTCCTCGACGAGGCCGCAGCGAAGGGCGACATAGAAGCGGCCGTTGCCCGCCTGATCGAAGTGCCCGATGGGCGACGCGTACCATCCGCGCGGCGGCTCGTTTGCGGCGATCCAGTCCCGGGCCTGCGCCGCCGGTACGCCCGCCACGGCCGGCGTTGGGTGAAGCGCTTCGGTCAACGTGAGCACGTGGCTCGGCGCCCTAAGCTCGCCGATGAGCGGCGTACGCAGATGCAGCACGCCCGGCAGGGCGTGAAGCTGCGGTTGGTCCGGAAGCGGTTCGAGCGTCGCGTAGTTCGTCAGGCGTGACGCGATCGCATCCACGACGAGCGCATGCTCCGCCGCATCCTTGCGGGAGGCCATCAGTTCTTCCGAACGGCCCGACGACGACGTGCCAGCGAGCGCCTCGGAAGCTACGCGGCGGCCGTGGCGGTCGATCAGCATCTCTGGCGTGGCGCCAACGAAGTAGGCATTGCCGCGGCGAAACGCAAAGCGCGTGCAGGCCGGGTAGCGCCTCGAAAGGGAAGCGACGGCATGTTGGAGGGGCAGGGCGTGGCCAAGGGTCGCGCCGACCTGACGCGCCGCGACGATTTTTGCGAAATCACCGGCGTCGATGGCTTCGGTGATCACTTCGATGCGCTCTGCATACTCGTCGAAGTTCTCACCGTTCAGTCGGCGATAGCGTGTTCCGCCGCTCGAGAGCGGCGTGTTCAAGCTCGCTTCGATACGGTCTAGCTCGTCAAGCGCGGCGTCGAGCCTTTCACCGGGAGCCAGCGTCAATCGAAGAAACGCGCGCGACTCGGTGCGCTCGTAGAGCCAGCGCGCCATCACAAAGTTCCCGTCGCCAAAGGCTTTCCAAGCGCCCCGAGAGGCTGCGCCGGGTTGCCAGGCGAAGCCACCAAAGAAGCGCGGAAGTGGTGCGTCGCTATCGCCACGCGCGACCATGCGGTCGAACACCGCATCGGCTTCCGAGCGAACGTTGGCGAAGCGCTCCGCACCCTCGGCGCGAAGAACGACGGCTTCGTCGATGCCGCACGCTCCGCCGTCGGCAGACGCGAGAAGGAACGCGCTTGCCGGCGCGGCCGCCAGCAGCCGTTCCGGCGCAACCAAAGGTGCGGCGATTGCCGCACTTCGTAGGGCGTCGGTCCTAAGCGGAGCGAGGCTTGCCCGCAGCGCTTCCCGGTCGAGCGTCGTCACGGCGCGCTCGCCACGTAAAGGTGCGCCACGCCGAAGGTCAACGTTTCAAAGGCAGCGTCCCGAAGGCCCGCCTCTTCCATCTGCTCGATGAACGCTTCCGGTGGTGGAAAGGCTTCGATGGACTGCTGGAGGTAGCGGTACTCCTTCGATCCGGAAAGCCATGCGCCGATGCGCGGGACCACGTGGTGGACGTGAAAGCGTGCGAGCGGGCCGAGGACGCCGCTTCGCGGCTCGCCGAGCTCCAGGATTGCGACGGGCCGTCCGGTTTTCACAACGCGGGCCATTTCGCGAAGGGCGCGGCCGCGATCGGGCACGTTTCGAATGCCAAAGGCCATGCAGCAGCCGTCGAAGCTGTTGGCTTCGAACTCGATCGCTTGGGCGTCGCCCAGCACCAGCTCGACGGAGTTCTCCAAGTCCCTCGCGCTCACCTTTTCGCGGCCGATGGCGAGCATATTGGCGGATGGGTCCGTTCCCACCACGTTCGCTTCCCAACGCTTTGCCACCGCCAAGGCAAGGTCCGCCGTACCCGTGGCGAGGTCCAGAATCCGCATACCTTCGGACGCATCGAGCGCTTCCACGGTCTTTCGC
>JBCCRV010000835.1:0-2447 GCA_039201085.1 Myxococcota bacterium
GATTGCCACTTCGACCACTGCCACTGAGCGCACCGCGTCCAACGCTGGAGCGCCCGTTCGGTCGCGCGCCCGCGCGGACGGGGCATCACGCCTAGCCCGGAAAAGTCACCATCCGACGCGCCCTCGCACATTTCCTGAACAGCACAGCACTTCCGCTCATCGCTAAAATACAGTGTGTATTCGTCGCTCTTCGCGAAAGCCCTGTGAAGTCCAGGACTTGCACGATCATCGCGCCGGCTGGTGACTTTTCCGGGCTAGCCAAGAAGCGCGGACGCCTGCGCTTTCAGGGCGTCGACGATGGCGCTCACCTTGGCGGGCCTTTGGGCATCCGGATGCGGCGGTCCGAAGTCTCCCGCATCGTTGTCGAAGTATTTGCCTGAAGCCGAGGCGAACTCGTCGCTGAGGGCGGCACGCACCAGGATCTTCGCGCCCACCTGGAGGTCCTTTCCGGCCACGCCGAAGCCCTCACGCACCATCTTGGTGGCCAGCATCGATCCTGGGTTCACGGAGACGACCACGGGCCCATTCGGATGGGATTTGGCGAGCCATGCAGACCACGCCGTGATCGCGAGCTTGCTTTGCGCGTAGGCGTCGAAGGCCTCCAGTTCGCGTCGCCCGGCGAGGGCGTCAAAGTCCAGCGTGTTTTGCGCCGCAGACGATACGTTGATAACTCGGCCGCCGGCAGGCAGCAGCGGCAGCAGCGCTTCCGTTAGCACCAGGGGCGCGAGCGCGTTGACGACAAATCGCACGTCTTGACCGTCGGGCGTGCGCGGGTGGGGCGTACGAAACACCCCAGCGTTGTTGATCACGACGTCCAGTTCGTCGTGCTTGGCCCGAATCGCTTCGGCCAGCGACGCCACTTCGTCGAGTTTCGAAAGGTCGGCGACGTGTCCCTCCACCGTGCCGGCAAGCCCCTGCAGCGACGCGAGGGTGGCCGCGACTTTGGCGTCGCTTCGACCGTGAATGAGCACACGGTGTCCGTCTGAAAGGAGCGCCTTGGCGGCTTCAAAGCCAATGCCGGACGTAGCGCCAGTGAGCAGGATTGTCTTGGTCATCAAAGGGTCTCTTCGTGAAGGGCAGATAGCGGTTCGTCGGACACGTTGAGAGCGTAAGAACCACGGGGGTCGTGAGAAGCGCGCGCTCGTTGGAGGACTTTCAATGTAACGTTGATAGTGATGAAGCTTGACGAGATGCAGCTCCTCTTACGGGTCGCCGACACCGGTTCGATGACCGTCGCCGCGCGCCAACTCCATCTCACGCCTGCGGCGGTGAGCGCAGCGGTGAAGCGCATCGAGGAGTCGCTCGGCGTGCGCGTCTTCGAGCGTACGACGCGCTCCGTTCATCCGACGGACGAGGGCGTTGAGGTGCTCGATGGGTGCGAGGCCATCGTCGAGCGCTGGCAGCGCACCCTCGAGCGGGTGCAGGGAGGGCGGCGCGAGCTCGAAGGTACGGTGCACATTTCGGCGCCAGCGGACTCCGCGTACCAGTTTGTGGGCGCCGCCGTCGTGGCCGTTTGCGATGCGCATCCAAAGCTTCGTGTCGTCCTTCATTCTAGCGACGCCCTTCATCATCTCCATCGCGACGCCATCGACATGGCGATTCGCTACGGGCCCATGCAGGACAGCACGCTCGCGGCGCGAAAGCTGACCGAATGGCCCGGCATACTGGTCGCGTCCCCCAGCTATCTCGAGCGCCACCCCGCACCGCGCACGCCGGACGAGCTAGTCGCACACCGTGCGATCACCCTGCAGCTGTCGAGCACGCCAATCTCCGAATGGATCCTGGAAGGACCAAGCGGTGCGCGGACCATCGACCTGGAAAGTCCGCTCTGCGGGGACGGCTTCCTCGCGCGCCACTGGGCCCTCGAAGGCAAGGGCATTGCGCGAAAGAGCCTCTTTGACGTCATCGACGATCTTGAAGCAAAACGACTCGTGCGTGTTCTGCCCGAATACGCGAGCGAACGCGCGGCGATTCACATGGTCTTTCCGAGCCGCCGCTTCGTGCCGGCGCGCGTGCGCGCCTTCGACGCCGCCATCAGTGACGTCTTCAAGGAGCGCGCCGATCGCTGCGAGCGATGGATGGCGAGCGCCCCGTGAGCTCATCGCATCGCCAAGGCTGGGTTCGGATCGACCGGCGCCTGAGCGGCCCAACTCAATGAGCTCTAAATGACCGCGGCGATTTTTGGGATGAGCGCTATGATTGCCTCGGATTCGTCGGTCGGGGCGAGATCAAGGCGCGAGGACGTAGGACGGCAGGCGCCTTTCAAGGACGAGCAAGCCGAGGTTGGCGGGAGCGGTGGGTCCGAGGCGATCAAATAAAGGTCGAACCGGTCTAGACGGTCTAGACCCAATGCCGTTCACTTAGCGACACCGTCCCGTCTTTTTCGAGTCTTTTTAGGGTAGTTACTCATCTTGATTTTGACGGCTCTCGGATAGCGCCGTTTGGAA
>JBCCRV010000836.1:0-2433 GCA_039201085.1 Myxococcota bacterium
AGCCGTCCTTCGTCCTCGCGCCTTGATCTCGCCCCATCCGACCGACCGAACAAGGTCAGCTAAACGTCCGCGCCGGTCTAGCCCACGAGCGGCGCGAGTAGCGCTTCGACGTCGCCCTCGCTGAGGCCGGCGTCTTGCGTGAGCTCGCCCGCAAGAATGGCGTCGGCGAGCCGGCGCTTCTTCTTTTGCAGCACGAGCATGCGCTCTTCGACGCTGCCGGCGACGTACAGGTTGTGCACGAAGACCGGCTTCGTCTGGCCGATGCGGTACGCGCGGTCATTTGCTTGCGCCTGCGCCTGCGGGTTCCACCAGGGATCGACATGAATCACCGTGTCGGCGCTGACGAGGTTTAGGCCTGTGCCGCCGGCTTTGAGGCTGATGAGAAACACATCGACCTCGCCGGCTTCGAAACGGTCGCAAAGGGCCTGTCGATCCTTCGTGGCGCCCGTGAGCGTGATGTGGCGAATGCCTCGCTCCTTCAGTCCCTTGCCAAGGAGGCCCAGCATGGAGGTGAACTGGCTAAAGACCAGGATGCGATGGCCGGCGGCGAGGCGCGTTTCCGTGAGCTCGAAGAAGGCTTCGGTCTTGGCGCTCTCGCGCACGAAGCGTGCCGATTCAAGCTTAACCATGCGCGGATCGCAGCACAGCTGACGCAGCTTCATGAGTGCGTCCAAGATCGCGATCGTGGAGCCGGCGAAGCCCTTCTTGCGAATCGTCGAGCGAACCTTTGCGTGCGCCGCGATGCGAATCGCTTCGTAGAGTTCGCGCTGCTTGCCGCGCAGCTCGACGGGATGAAAGAGCTCGGTCTTGGGTGGGAGCTCGGTCGCGACCTCGGATTTAAGGCGGCGAAGAATGAACGGCGATACCTGGCCGTGAAGGGCCAGGAGGCGCTCTTCGTCGCCCTCCTTTTCGATGGGAATGCGGTACCAGCGCCGGAAGAAGCGGGCGTCGCCGAGCAGGCCTGGGTTGAGAAAGTCGACCAAGCTGAAGAGCTCGCCCAAGTGATTTTCCACCGGCGTGCCCGTCAAGCATAGGCGATGCCGTGCGCTCAGAGCCTTGGCGGCCTGGTGCGTCTGGCTGCGCACGTTCTTGATGGTGTGCGCCTCATCGACGATCTGCAGATGCCAGGCCTGTCGCTCCAACACTTCCCGGTCGCGCACGAGAAGCGGAAAGCTCGTGAGCACGACGTCGTGGTCGGCGAAGTTTGTGTGCTCGTGGCGGTGCGGACCGTGGTGCAGGAGCACCCGAAGGTGAGGCGCGAAGCGCGCGATTTCCCGCGCCCAGTTGCCCATCAGACTCGTCGGCGCGATGACGATCGCGGGTAGGTCGAGGCGGCCACCCTCCTTCTCCGCAACGAGGTGGGCGATCGTCTGCAGCGTCTTTCCCAGGCCCATATCGTCGGCCAGAATGCCGCCGACGCCCGCTCGGCGGAGGCGCTGAAGCCACGCCAGGCCCGCTCGCTGATAGGGGCGTAGGGTGGCGCGCAGATCGACCGGTTCGCTCACTTCTTCCGTCGCCACGTCCCGGAGCGTTTCGGCGTAGGAGCGCATGTCTTCGGGATCGTCCCAAAGAAGCTGTTGGCCGCTGAAGGCCTCGTCGAGACGCAGGAGCGCGTCCGCTTGCTCGCGGTGAAAGCGCATGTCGCGCCCGCTCCCTTCGTAGAGCTCGGCGACAACACGCAGCACGGAACGCAGCTGATCGGCGGCGAGGGTCACGTGGCGCTGCCGGTCGACGGGCACAGCCACGCACGGGCGGCGGGCGAGGCGGGCGAGCGAATCGCCTTCACTTCCCTCGTCCAGCAGATCGAGGAGCGCAGGGAGCAGGTCGACGTGGTGGCCGCCAATGTCGAGGCCGAGCTGCAGTGCAAACCAGTCGCCGTTTGCTTCGGGCACCACTCGCGCCCGGAAGTTCGCTTCTTCTTCGACGACGCGAAAGGGGAAATCGTCGGCGACGCTTACGCGCCAGCCGGTCTTGCGAAGGTTTGGGATCGCGGACGCGATAAAGCCGCAGTAGTCGTGCCGGTCGCCATCGATGCGCATCATGAAATCCGCGTCCGAATCGGGCGCCGTGCCGAAGTCGTCGAGGCATTCAAGATCGACCGCACCCAAGCCTTCGAGTTGGCGCTTCGCTTCGTATTCGGCGGCGGCGTTTCGCTGAACGGCGCTTATGCCCGCCGCGCCTGCCGAAAAAAAGCGGGTGTTGTCGTCGCTGGCGCGAAACGTTCGTCGGTAGCGCGGATACTCAAAGGAAAGGCGAAGCATGGGCGCTTCGATCTCCTCCAGTTCGCCGCTTGGGCCTACGGCGAACACGGTGTCGGCGAAAACATGGAGGTGCGGAACGACCTGTTCGCTCGATGCCGCAGCGGCTTGCGTCAGCATCCCGACGTTAGATCAGACTTTCGATCACGTGTCGATCCCCAAAACCATGCCGGGC
>JBCCRV010000837.1:0-2396 GCA_039201085.1 Myxococcota bacterium
CCCAAAGCCAGGGTGCAGCCGTACACTATGCAGGCGACGCTTCGTGTGCTCACGGCCGTCGTCGTACGCGCGAAAGGCCTGAAAGTCATGCTCGCCTTCGAGGCGAGCGGCGGCGTCGCTCATCGCCGCGAGGTCGAGGTAGTCCTCCACGCGCTCGCTTCGGTCCCGGCCCTGGTCTCGCCGTGCGATGCGCGGCCCGTACTGCCACGCGTAGCGCTGCGTCATCGGGTTTCGCGTCGAACCGACCTGTACCTGATAGCGGTAGAGCTTCTTGTCGGCGTCGAAGCGCGGATTGTAAAGCCGGTGGCAGGCCCGTGCTTCGCGCACGGAGATATCGCTCGGCAGATGGCCGTTTAGACCGACGACCCAGCCGTGGTCCGGAACCTGCTGGCCGCAGCGAAAGGCGCACACCTGGTCCATCGCATGCACGCCCGCGTCCGTGCGGCTGGCGCCTCGGACGCGCGAAGCGGTGATGCCCATGGCGTTGATGGCCTCTTCCAGCGCGCCCTGCGCCGTACGCTGCCCTTCTTGAAACTGCCAACCGTGAAAGCTCGTGCCGTCGTAGCGCACGCGCAAACGCACGCCATGGTCGAGTTCGTCCACGGGCGCCTAGTACCTCACCACAGAAGCTTTGACCGATGGAGTGCGGTCCTCGCCGGCGATCTCGCCGGCCCTCCTCCTTGAATACGCTTCGGCGTGTCCTGCGTCGGACGCCCGCCGACCTCGAAGCCGATCTTCCACACTCAATCGATCAGAACTTCCGTGGAGAGGTACTAGGCGATCAGAACGAGAGGCCGAGACCCGCGGTGAACGAGAGGTTCGTTCCGATCTGCAAGTTTGAGCTCGCCGTAGAGCCGAAGATCTCACCAAAGATGAACGTGTGGTTGATGCCCCACTCGTCGTCGAGCGCAGACGCGCGGCGAGGCGCGATGAAGTCGAGTTCGAGGGCGGCCTGCACGGCCCAGCGAAGGCCCAGCGACACGTTTCGCGTTTCGTCGCGGGCACCGGCGTTGATGTCGTAGATGACCATGTCGAGGCCCAGCTTGGCCGTAAGGAGCAGCGGCACGTTCAGCTCGCGGGAGAGCACGTCGACGCGTAGGACCGCCAGCACGTTGATCGGCCAGATGCGCATCGTGACCTGTTCGTCGGCGCGCTGCGAACAGTTCAGGTCCGTGCAGGCCCCCGCGCTATGCCGCGACCAGCCCGCGCCGATTCCCGCGCCGACGCGACCGACGTACGGAATGCGAATGGGGAGCACGTCGAGCTCCATGCGGAGCGCAGGTCCGAAGTCACTGCCGAACACGCTGTCGAAGGCGTCGGTGCCGACATCCGGTCGGTATTGGCCTACGCCAAACTCAAAAGCGTAATACTCCGAGGATTCTGTCGGGCCCGTGTAGTAGTCGGAATAGGTCGACTCAGAGGACTGAGCGGACGCGAAGACCGGAAGGAACAGTGCCGCGAAAAATGCAATACGCGTAGTCATCGGAGCCGTAGCCATAGCAGACCTGTGACGACGAGGAGGAGCCAAGTGCGGCCCCGGCCGCTGCCGGGTGTGGATACGGCGCAGCCATCGCCTCCGCATGGGTCGTTGTCCATCGTTCGGCCTGCGTCTCCCGCTAGGACGTCGCAAAAGCCTACGGTGCTCACCCGCGTGACGCAGATTTCTTCGGAGAGCGCGCCGACGTTGCCAGCTTGGTCAATGGCCACGACGTGCACGCCCGCTTGCTGGCCGACTGCTAAGCCGAGGTCGTCCAGCGGGCTCAGGTTCAGGCTGTCCACGGCGATGTCTGTGATGCCCGAAACCGCCGCTGGCGAACTCGGAGGCTCGCCGCCGCAATCGCCGCCGTCGACCACCTGAAATCGCGGGTTGTTTTCAGAAACGCTGCCGCGGTCCCAAGAGATCGAAACCCGTGTGTCACCGCTCTGTTCCCGCGCCCCTTCGGAGACTGTTGGCGCTGCAGGTGGGGTCGTATCGATGATGAGCGGGAAGTTGCCATAGTCTTCCCCCACGTCGTTGATGTCCATCGGCGTGCCGCTGTAGAGGGCCGTGACGATTCGTGTCGCTTCCATCGAAGCTACGGTGCCACCATCGACTTCGCAGAAATCGTTTGCGTTTTCGCCATCCATAAAGGCGCTGAGGGCGACCTGAAAAGTACGCTCTTCCCCGTCGGCGGTGCTGACGCGAAGGTTCGTGGCGTGGGCGCATGAAACGTCAGCGCCGTTTCGGGTGGTTGTTGGGCTGCAATCATCCACGCCATACCAGAGGTCTACATTGGGCGGGACCGGTGTCACCGTAGGATCGATCGTCACCGTGAGTATGGTGTTGTCCGGTGACATGCAGTCTTCGATGTTCACCCCGCGCACGAGGTCCTCGACGTCGGTCACTTCCTCGCCGC
>JBCCRV010000838.1:0-2376 GCA_039201085.1 Myxococcota bacterium
GGGCGACGTGGAGGCCAACGATCGACTGCCGCATGCTCATTGCCTGAAGGGGATGAAGACCGACAGGCCGAGGGTGGCCGTGATGTTGTTCACGATTTCCGACTCGCCGAGCAGCTCCTGCTGCAGCACCTGGTCGCGCACGTCCATGCGAATCGCGAACCACTCACCGAAGTAGAACTTCATGCCGAAACCGCCGCTGAAGGTTAGGCCGCGTGCCGTTTGGTTGTCGGTGACGCCGCCGCCGATGCTCAGGTAGAAGTCGAAGCGGCCAATGCTGCCGCCGAACCAGCGGACCTTTCCATACGCGAGGGACCAAAGGAGGTGTCCCTGATAGACGTAGACCGGGTTTTCGACGCGAAAGAGCACGATGCCGCGATCGTTTTCAATGATGCGGACCACCTCCGACCGGGCCCGCGAGTACGCGAAGCTCAGCTCCAGGCCGAGGGCCTCGGTCGCGTGAAAGGTGTAGGCGCCCTGCACGAGGGCCCAGCTGGAAAGCAGATCGGCCGAATAAACGCCCCCCATGATGCTGAGTTCGTGCCGTAAGGACTTCTGAAAGAGCCGCTCCGTCACGCCGCGGTAGCGGCGGCGGGCATTGAGTTCGTCCCGGATCGCTTCGTCGATGCACTGGGCCTCGGCCGTCGAAAGGGCTGGCCCCGGCGCGCTCCAGCACGCCGCGATTAGGAGCCCGCCAAGGAGCGTTCGCCGCATGCGTCCGAGTGTCTCCCCTCGGCGCCATGCGCGTCAACGACGGAGTCGCCGCGGACGCCCCCCGAACGAAGGATAGCGTTGCGCTTTCGCCGCCTTACGCGGCAAGCGTGTTCCGCGCACTATCGTGCGCTTCCGGGTCGCAAAGGTGCCCTTGGGTGCCCCGCAAACCTCGAAGAGAACGGCGTTCTACACGCCGAGGAACATGCGGATGCCGCCGCTCAGCTCCCAGCGAAGGCCGGTTCCGTACAGAAAGCCGAAGCGGTTTGCGCGCCGGCCGTGCACCGTGACCGTCCCCACGATATCCACAAGGGGTCGGCCACTCCCCACCGAGTAGCCGACGTGGCCGCCGCCGCGCACGTCCACGCGGTCAAAGTCGAAGGCGTAGAGCCCAAAGGTGCCGCCCAGGTAGAAGCGCTCGGTGACGCTGAAGCTCAGGGCCACCGGTAGATCGAAGCTGACAAACACCTCCGTGTCGTCGTCGCCGTCGGCGTCCCAAAGGGTGAACTCGATTTCCGGCGCCACCTCGAGACGGGCTACGCCGCCGAGCCGAAACACCATCGGGATGCCCGCGGAGGTCCCAAAGATCCTCGGCTGGTTCGTCGGAAACTGAACAACAACCTGTAGGCCGATGTCGACGTCGCGCGCGGCGAGAAAGGCCCATCGCAGGTACGCCTCCAAATCCAGGTAGTCCGCGTCGGGGCTCAGTCGAACCGGCACGAGCTTGGCGCCCACCTCAAGGTCGTCGCGAAACGAATACGCCGCACCAAGACCGAAAAGCACGAAGGCGTCGTCATCGTCGCCAGCGCGGTCCACGCCGGCGATGCGAAGCCCGTACCCCTCACCGAGCACGCCGCTGTCGAGTCCGGAGTGATCGGGCGGCGCCAGATCAAACCGCAGCGTGTGTCGAGGCATCGTCAACGTTCGTCGCGCGTAGCGCGCGGTCGGCTGCGCTTGGGCCAACCCTCCGGCCGCGATGCACACGACCACAACGCACGCTGAAGCGAAACGACCCGCACACCGGTTCATCGCGCAAGGCTAGCGCGCGACAGCACACGCGACCACCGCCATGGGCCGGCAGGCCGCGGTACGGCGACTGGCCATCCATCCGGCAGCTCTTCCGCTTCGCCACTTTCGGTAGAGGTTCGCTTAGGACATCCGTTGCTGGCCGCGCAGCTTCAGGCGGCGGCGACCGACCGCTCCCTCTGACCGGCATACTCGCGCTAGAGTCTGGCCATGGCCGAGGTCGAAGAAATCGTCGTGAAGTTCGCCGCCCCTATCCCCCTCGGGCACGAGATTGAAGTGGTTTGGTACGAAGTCATCAAGACCGGATGGAGTGGCGTCTCGGCCGAGGATCGGCCGTACGTCCCCCGTATCGTCGACCGCACCACGGGCATTGAGTACCTCAACGCCACTCTCGTCAGCGGGGGCGGCATCTGGGATACGTCCCAGCCGCTCTCCATTTCCGAAGAAGTCCGGGCCCCCTTTGAGGAATGCCGTGTACTCATCGGCACCGTCCGGCGATGCCGCCTTGTCACCATCGGCAGCAACGAAGTCGGGATTCAAACGCACCTGCGCGTGGAAGCGAAGCGAGACGAACCCGCTTATCGCTGAAGCCATCGGCGATGGGCGGAACCCCGCCCCGGTTCGCCGCCCCGGCACGCGCAC
>JBCCRV010000839.1:0-2312 GCA_039201085.1 Myxococcota bacterium
CGTCGTTCTTCGCTTGAGGGGTCGTTTCTTCGGTCATGGCGTCTCCTGCATGCGCCGCGATTCGCTGCGCTTCACCCTAAGAGACGCTCGCTTGCCGTGACGGACGCAGTGTTCGCGCGTTTTTTATTTTCGATGCTCGAGTTCGGGCGCGCTTCGAAAGAAGCCATTGTATTCGGGGTCGTTGTAGGTCGCGTAGTCGATGTTCCAGGGCGAGATGTCGAGCGAGTCGCCTTGAAAACGCATCGTCAGGGCCTTTGGCGTCACGCTCCGGTAGCTCGAGCCTTCGGGAAGATCGCCGTTGTCCTTGCCGCCTGCGCTGAAGATGGTGAGCAGCGTGAGGTCCCGATCGTCGTAGACCCGGTTGAAGCCGTCGTTTTCCTTTTCGTGGCCTCGTACGATCGTGTGGCACCCCAGCTTGTGAAGGAACGCCAGGGCCTGCAGCCGTCCGAAGGGGAAGCGGGCCGACTGATCCTGGAGCGCAGCGGGAATGACCTCGGCGCTACTCGGGTCCGACCACATCATCTGAAAGCGCGCGTCCGGGTCGTTGAGAAAACTGAGATCTTGGTAGCGCTCCTTGATCAGCGAGTCCCGCGGAATGCCGCCGTGCACAAAGAGCGCGCGCCCAAAGAGGAGCGACGTAGGCATCGCGTCGAAGAGCTTGATGTAGTGACGAAACACATCGATAGGCAGGTGCGGCTTAAGCGTATTGATCGCTTCTGCGGGCTTCACGCCGCCGTACACCTGGCCTTTGTATTCGAGGTAGTACTCGTGGTTTCCGCGAAGTATGAACACGTGCTCGGGCGCACGGGTGTAGATCTGCAGCACGGTGCGAAGTACGCCGTTGAGGCTGAACAGGCCGCGGTCGATGTAGTCGCCGAGCAGGACCAGGATGGGTTTCGCTTTTCCGCTTGGGTCGTTTTTGTAGTCCGCAACCTTCGCGAAGAAGTCGGACTGCAGCACCGCGCCCTTAAGGCAGCTGTAGCACCCATGCAGATCACCAAGGACCGTAAGCTCGTAGGCCTTTCCCTGTTCGAGCGGATGCACGTGCACGTGGCCGTCGAGAAAGGGTGTGCCCGTGAACTCTTCTACGCTTCGCGCGCCACTGAGCTTGCCGTCGCCGGTCTCGCGCAGCGTGTCCCAGGTGCTCATCACGTCGTCCAGGAGCTTACGGTCGGCTTCGATCTGCTTGTGAATGCGGCCCTGTTCAAGCGAATAGTGGTGTTCGAAGGGCTGAAAGAACGGGTGATCCTTCGACCCCTGGTGAAGCTCCACGGCGTCGTGAATGGTCGTGCGCGGCGGTGGCGCATCTTCGATGAGTTCGACATCAAGATCTGAGTCGAAGAGCGCGAGAAGCTCGCTGCGAAACTTGGCTTCGGCGGGGTGCACTTCGCCATCGGCGGCGATGAGCTCGTCCATTGCCTCGACGAGCAGCTCTTGGCTTTCGCTGTCAAAGGCCTGAAAGAGTTCAAAGCAGCGCAGTTTGAGCTTGGCGTGCACGAACGCTTCCGGGTCTTCTTCGCCGGCGACGGATTCGGTGAAGAGCTCGCGCACGTGACCGTCGATGTTCTCAAAGACTTCGTGAAAGTGCGTCGTGAAGCGGTCGGTCAGTTCCTTCGCGATCGCTTCTTCGGCGTTCGGCATGGCCGACGCCACGCGCCCCTTCACCAACTTCTCAATGTAGGACTTCACGAAGTCGCGCTCGGACGCGTCAAAGTCCCCGTCGATGTAGCCAAAGGTCGTCAGGTAGAAGATGACAGCCCGCATCTGTCGATCGGCCACCGTGGGATCGTTCGAGAATCGCAGCATGGCGTCGATTCTACCCCTGCTCCGCGGTGCTCGATAGTCCCGAGGACGGAGGGTCTCAGTCGGACTGGGCGAAATGGTCAAAACCGCCCGCGATCGCCTGGCCCTCGAGCAGAAGCTTGCCCTCGCCAGCCGTAAAGGTGCCGATCGCCGTGTGCTCTGGGCTTTCCGCGCCGTCCGGAGCCGCGTACGCAAGTACATAGCTTTCGCCGCCCTGCAGGAGCGTTTCCAGCGGGTCCGCGTCGATTTGGTCGCACACGCGGAGGAAGTCGCTTCCCATCAGTCCCTCAAGGGACGCGCGCTCGAGCTCACAGTCAACGTGGGATGCCCGCGCGAGCTGGCGGACGTCGCTCGCTAGGCCATCGCTAAGGTCGATGGCCGCCGTGGCTCCGCTCGGTAGGCGGTGCATGGTCGGGCGGCCCCAAACCGCCATGAACACCTCGGCGCCGGGAGGCAACACCAAACCCCAAAAGCGGCGCATGGGGGCAGAGAGGCCCAGCGAATCGTAC
>JBCCRV010000840.1:0-2290 GCA_039201085.1 Myxococcota bacterium
CAAGTTCTCGGGAGTCTGACATGCCACGCGCGAAACGAGGATTTAAGGCGCGTCGTCGCCGCAAAAAGATTCTGAAGGCCGCCCGCGGTAACTACGGTGCCCGCAGCCGCCTTTACCGCACCGCCGTCGAGCAGGTGCACAACTCGTGGGAGGATGCCTACCGGCATCGCCGCACGAACCGCCGCGAATACCGCAAGCTGTGGATCGCGCGCATCAACGCCGCCGTCCGTGGTCACGGCATGAGCTACAGCCGCTTCATCAACGCGCTGAAGAAGGCCAGCATCGGCCTCGACCGCAAGATCCTCGCGGACCTCGCGCTCAAGGATCCGGGCGGCTTCAAGGCTGTCGTCGACGCTGCCCGCAAGTAAGAGCGTTCAGAAGAAATGAAAAAGGCACCCTCGGGGTGCCTTTTTCATTGAGGTCGTTGGATCGACCCTCATCGACCGAGTCTATTCGAAGACGACAAGCTTCGCGGATGCGAAGCGGGTGCCGGCCGGCTCGGTTTCTTCGAATACGTCTCCGTCGATGCTCCGAATGGTGCGAACGACTTGTCCGCACTCGACCTCGACGACATCACCGTCCTGCGAAAAGGCCGTGAGTGCACAGATCGCGCCGGCGGTTTCCTGCCTTGGAGCTCCGTCGCACTCGACGCGAGTCATCCGGTCTTCGTCAGTTCGAATATCGCTGTCTTCGCACGCCGGCTGCGTGTTTAGGGCTTCGCGACCACAAGCGTTCGCAACGAATGCGCGTCCCGCGACGCCCTCGAAGCGAGCGAAGAACTCCGTCGTCTCCACCACTCGCGTGGACGTTTCGCTCTCGGGCCCAAAGCGAATCGTATCCGTGCGTGTTGAGGTCCAGACGTTCTCCTGATCGCATGGGCTTTCAAGCACGGTGGTTGCGGGAGCGGCAGCTCCGTCCGCGGGAGCGTCCGTCGGCGTGTCCATCGTCGCGTCGACGGTTCGATCGTCACTCATCGCGTCGGCGCTTGAACGGGCGTCACGCATCGCGTCCGCCGAGTCGGTCATCGCATCTGCCAACATTTCCATCGCGTCGTCACCGCAGGCGACGGTGACCAAGGCAACCAGGGCAATCTGTAGTTTCATAGAAGTTTCGATTCGTAGTCAGTGATAATATCGTATGATATTTTTGGCGTAGCGGATCGGTCTGAGGTCGTCAAACGCCGACGGGCGGTACTCCGACGACTGCTTTGAGCGCGCCGCTCCGCTCCGCACCGTGCGTCTCGGCGGGCCGCCCGTGCCTTTCGGCATGGACGCCTTATGGCGTCCGCGTCTCTTCTTCCTTTGCGCACTGGTCTCGTTGGCATCGCTCGCGATGGCCCAGAGCTTCCGCGTGGCGAACGGCCCCCACGGTGGCTACACGCTGACGACCGAGTTTCGCGGGCCATCAACAACCAGCTTCACCTCGTTCCCTGCAGCAATGCGACGGGACAGCGTTGGTTCACTCGGGCCCACTGAATCGATGGTCGTATCTGCGGGCGAACGTTCATCGCAGTGAGGTTCGGGGATAGTTGAGATTCGATCGGCGATGCCCCATGCACGGCTTTTTAGGTCGCTGGCCCACAAGCTCCTTGCCCCGTCGCCGTTTCGTGCTGTGCTCGTCGCACCATCATGAGCGACGCCGTCGAGCAGTTTGAGCAAGGTCTCAAGGACATTGAAATGCGGTTTGCGTCGGCCTACGAGGCTGCTGCGGACGAGCAGAACCTTCGCGACATCAACGCTGGATTTGTGGGCGGGCAGGGCGACCTGACGAAGCTCATGAAGCTGATGAAGGACCTGCCGGGGGACCGTCGGCGCGAGTTCGGCCAGGCGGCGAACGCGCTGAAGACCAAGGTTTTGTCGGCCTTTGAAGCGCGCCTCGAGGCGATTGCGGCGGCGGAGCGCGAAGCCGAGCTGACGGGGCCCGCCATCGACGTGACGATGCCGAGTTCCGCGGGCACACCGGGCCGGCTCCATCCGGTGACGCGCGTGAAGCACGAGCTCCTGGATATCTTCGCGTCCCTCGGCTTTGAGCAGGCGGACGGCCCGGAGATCGATCACTTCGCGAACTGCTTCGATAAGTTGGGCTTCCCGCCGGACCATCCGGCGACGGACGAGCACGACACGTTCTTCGTGGCCGGGTCTGAGGGCAGGGCGCTCCTTCGCACGCACACGTCCACGATTCAGGTGCGTACGATGGAGGCGCGCAAGCCGCCGCTGGCGGTGGTGGCGCCGGGCGTCGTGTACCGCCGGGACGACGACGCGACCCATTCGCCGATGTTCCATCAGATCGA
>JBCCRV010000841.1:0-2288 GCA_039201085.1 Myxococcota bacterium
CTTCGGCGAGCTATGAGGGATCCGAGTTCGTGCCGGACCATGCATGTGACAGCGACGTCGAGACCGAATGGCTTCTGCCGGATGGCGCGAACGGCTGGATCGAATGCGTGCTTCCGTCTCCGAGCGACGTGAGCGTTGTGCGCATCACAAATGGCCGAAATCGGGCATACGGCGACCGAGCGGTGAAGGACTATGTCGTTAGTCTGGTCGTCGGTGACCGTGTGATTGCGGAGGCGGAAGGCTCGTTCAGCGCGATTGAGGCGCGGCCCGAGCCGGTGTCGGTGTCCATACGTGGCGAGGGAGTGACCAAGATTCGTTTGGAGGTCCGGAGCTTTCACCGGCTGGGCGCCGCCCTCTCTGGGCTCGATTGGCAGTGAGTCTGTTGAGCGTTTGCCCAGTCCTAAGCCGACCAGGCAAGAGAGCAAGACGCGACGTCGTTTCGCGCAGTTCGTCCATGCAAGGGGGGCGCAGAGTGGACTCGCACGTGCGTCCTAAAGCGTCTCGCTCGGCGCCAAGGGCGCACTTGGTACGACGACACCGACGAGGCCGCAGCGAACGCCCAAAAACAGCGCGCGGTACGCCGAATCGAGCAGGGCCGGCTGTTCTCGCCCAATCTCCGCAAGCAGGCCGCCCACGGTCGTTCGGTTCGCGCGCTGCAGCAAACGCAGCCAGCCGTCACTGAGTCCGAATGAATGGGCGCGCTCCTCAAGAATGGGCGTGCGTTCGAGGGCGTGCTCCCAGATTTCGCTGAGGTTCGCCTCGAGCTCCTCAATGCGCATCGCCACCACCGCGTCCCGCAAAAGCGGGTAGCCGCTCTCGCCGATGAGAAAGGTCTCCTCGTGGCTTCGTGCGCCAGCGACGAAGGCCCAGCGACCTTCGCGCCAGCGAAAGGCTTCGAGCAGCCGATGGCGAACCTGGTCCGAAATGGCGCGAAACAGCTCCACCGGTCGCAGCACTTCGAGGCCGATGAGCGCGTCGCCCAAACGCCCGCCGTATCGCGGCATGAGCGCCAGTCCCATTTCGACTTCCATGCGTAGGCAGTAGCCGCCCGCCACCAGATGCTCCCCGAGCAGCTCGTGCCGGTCCGTCGACGCGACGAACTCTGGGCGGCCCTCGACGAAGTAGATCTTCTTTCGCCGCTCGCCCTGCCAAAGGTGAAGCACGCCGGTTTCGCGCGTGCGCAGAATCTGATGCACGAGCGGGATCATTCGCCCCGTCGTGATGTCGCCGCGGCGGCTCGCGTTGGCCGGTTCGCCGGGCGACCAGGAAATCGCTGGCGACGTGACAAAGCGGGTGAGTTCAGGCATCTCGCTTGCGGGAACGAAGTGACCGTCCGCCTTCGCGATGACCGTGTCGCTCGTGACCTGGCCGGACGTGATCATTTGCACGAGGCGCGGGTAGCTCACGGGGCCGACCTCATCGCCGCTGGCGAGGCGTACGCGGTAGACGTTCTTCGAGGTGTCGATGCCGCGAATCAGGTCCGCCGCCTCCGGCGCCAGGTTCGACGTATCGACGAGGGCCGTTGTCTCGCCCGTCGTACCGTTGTCGTTGCCGGCGACGTCCGTGAGGTGCAGTCGCTTCAAGAGACGCGCGGTGCGTTCGGGACCGTGGGCCATGGCCCGGCGTCGGCGCACTTCCTCGCACGCTTCCGCAAAGGCGGCGGCCGATGGGCGGTCTTCGGGCATGCGCGCCAGCCCCGTCTTCAAGAGGGTCAGGACGTCTTTCGGAATGCGCGCCGGTGATCGTTCGAGCGGCGTGAGGTCTACGTCGCGAATGCGCACGAGAATGTCGAGCTCGCTGCCTTCACCAAAAAGCGGCTGACCGATGAGCATCTCGGCGAACACCGTGGCCAGCGTGAAGACGTCGCTTCGGCCGTCGAGGGCGCGTCCAAGTACCTGCTCCGGCGACATGTAGCCAAGCTTGCCGCGCACGTGCCCGTCTTCCGTATGGCGTGACTGATGGGACATCTTGGCGATGCCAAAGTCCGTTAGCTTTACGTGGCCCGTCGCCGTGAGAAGGATGTTCGCGGGACTCACGTCCCGATGCACAAATCCGGCGTCATCGCCGCCTTGCCGATGGGCGTAGGCGAGAGCGTGGGCCGTGCGCGCCGTAATGTGCAGGGCGACCTCCAGCGGAATCGACTGCTCTTGGCGGTTTGCGCTGCGAATCACGCGCCCAACGTGCGTGCCCTCGACGAGTTCCATCGCCAGGAAGAGCTCGCCTTCGTGTTCGCCGAAGTCGAAGACCTGGACCACGCCCGGATGCGACATCCGCGCCGCGACCTTGGC
>JBCCRV010000842.1:0-2265 GCA_039201085.1 Myxococcota bacterium
AAACGGCGCTATCCGAGAGCCGTCAAAATCAAGATGAGTAACTACCCTAAAAAGACTCGTAAAAGACGGGACGGTGTCGCTAAGTGAACGGCATTGGGTCTAGACGGTCTAGACGCCCGGAGTGGTCGGGCGGCCGAAGGCGCCCCAGGCGTCGATGAGGGTCGAGCGATAAACGTGGCGGGAGGCGATGGGCTTTCGTTCGACTTCTTCGCCGGGCGGCCGCGCTTCATCGGGCATGACGGTCTTTTCCAAGGTGGAGAGCCGGTTCTTGTGGGCGACCAGCACGGGCACCACGGCGTCGTTCACGAGGCTTTGGGCGACGGACCCGAGGACCAGCTTTTCGAGGCCCTTCTTCGCGTGGGTGCCGACCACCACGAGGTCGCCGTCGTAGTCGACGGCCACCTGCCGAATGGTGTCCGCGGGCGGCCCAAGGCGCACGTGAAGCTGCACCGGCACGTCTTCGTGACTGAGGTCGAGTTCGTCCAGCACGCCGAAGACGATCTGCCAGATCATGCCGGGCAGCTCGGCAAGGGCGGCGGACTGCCGCTCGATCTTCTCGCCCTTGCCCAGGTCCGCGTCGGTGACGGCGTGCACAATGTGCAGCTCCGCGTTCTTGCCCGACGCCATGGCCAGGGCCTGCCGAAGGGCGCGTTTTCCGCATTCACTGAAGTCCAGGCCTACGATCAGTTTCCAGCTCTCGCTCATGGGTATCTCCTTCGGTCGCACCCAGGCTAAGAACGATTCGTTCTTGAGGGAGTGTGTGCGCTCACGCGCCGGCGCGCGCCTGGTCGAAAACGCGGGCGTCGTGCGCGGGAATGAGCTGCACGTCGCTTCGTCGGGTCCCGAGTTCGCGAAGGCGGCGCACGTTGGCGTTGCGCTCGGCGTAGTTGACGGCGATGAGTCGCTGCGTGAGGCGCACGCCCAAGGGGGCGGGCTTCGCGTCCGTCCTCACCTCATTGCGGTGAAAGTACGCGTCCCCGGCGAAGACCATCCAACCGGCTTCGCCCTCGAGGGCGATGCCCGCGTGGCCCCGGGTGTGTCCGCGCAGGGGAATGAGGGCGAGCTGGTCGCCAAAGGCTTCGAGCGGCCGGACGCGTTCGAAGCCTTCCCAACGCTCGCCGTCCGGCGTGTGCGTTCGCCACTTCGGTCCATGGGCCCATTGGGCCTTCACGTAGCGGGAGGCTTCGGCGCGCGTGGGCGGGTTTTGGGCGGCGTTCCACTCGTCTTGAAGCAAGTGCACCTCGGCGCCGGGAAAATCGCTGATGCCGCCGGCGTGGTCCGGGTCCAGGTGGGTCAAGAGGATGTGCCGTACGTCCTTGGGGGAGAATCCAAGCTTCTTCACCTGCATGAGGGCCGTTTCTTGCCGGTCGAAGGCGGGCCGAAGAAGCTGGCGTCCGGGAATGCGGGAGGGCGTCTCGATATCGGCGGTGCCAAAGCCCGTGTCGCAGAGCACGAGGCCTTCGTCGTGCTCGATCAACAAAACGTGGCAGACAAAAGACTCGCCACCCGTGGCCCACGCAAAGGGGCACATCGTGCCGCAGTTCAAGTGATGGACGCGCATGGCAAGAGCGTACGCAAGGCACACGAATGCCGCAGCCTTTTGTCGGCGAAGGAGTTGCCCTGAGCGGCGGCCCCGACGTATCCCATATTCGAAGTGCGCGATCGCAAGGCATCCCTTCAGTTGGTGACCATCGCCTCCGTGGTGTCCCTCGTGCTCTCCGTGGGCGCCGGCGTCGGTGCCCTCCAGCTGCGTCCCGATCTGGATCCGCTTTGGGTCGGGCTCTGGGCGGACGTCGTCGGCACCTTTGTGATCTTTGGCTTCAGCGTTCGCCTGAAGAACGCAAGCATGTACGACGCCTATTGGTCCGTGGCCCCGGTAGCGCTGGCCCTTTACTGGGCGTGGGTGGGCGGCGGCGATCCGATTCGCATGACGCTGGTGCTCGCGCTCGTGAGCGCCTGGGGCGTGCGCCTCACCTACAGCTGGGCGCGCGGCTGGACGGGCCTGGACCACGAGGATTGGCGCTACGTCGACCTGCGCGAAAAGACCGGCGCGGCCTACCCGCTTGTCAATCTCCTGGGCATTCACTTCTTTCCAACGGCGCAGGTGTTCTTGGGCATGCTTCCGGTGCATGCCGCCCTGACGATGGAAGGTTCGCTGGGCGTGATCGACGGGCTGGCGGCGGCGGTGACGGCCCTCGCCATCTATCTGGAGACCCGGGCGGACCGGGAGCTTCACGACTTTCGCCTGTCGAAGCCGGCGAAGGG
>JBCCRV010000843.1:0-2244 GCA_039201085.1 Myxococcota bacterium
AATGAACGCGCGTACGGCGCGCGGCCGGTCGCCGAAGCCGCTACCGCTCACCGTCACGTCATCGCCCACGGACGCCTGAAGGGGCGTGATGGAGGTGATGGCCAGCCGACGCTGCAGCACAAACGGCTGGGGTGAACGCGCCAGCGCACCGCCGCTCATGACTTCGAGGGCGCCGCTTCCGCCGACGACGCGAATGCGCAGCTGGTTTGGGCGAACGTCGATGATCTCTTGCTCAATCCCGCCGATGCGGACCCGGTTGAGCCGCCGGGCTGTCGCAAAGCCGCGACCTGAGATCACAACTTCCGTACCCACATCGCCGCGCAGGGGCGAATGGCGCGCGATGCGAAGGTCATCGAGAAACTCGATGGCAATCGCCTCGGATGCCACGCCGGCGACCTCCACGCTGAGGCGCGCGGCGGCGCCACGCGGAGGCCGCCGCGGGAGCCGCGCTACGATTTGCGTGGGCGACACGGACACGACGGCCAGCGAACGCTCGCCGAGGCTGACCCGCACGTTCCGGAGTACATTGCCGAAGCCTTGGCCTTCCAACGTGATCTGTTCGCCAACGTGGCCCGCCGCCGGTACGGCGCGGGTCAGCCGCACGGGCCCGGCGCCGCGCAGATCGAAGACAGCGCGCTGGCCAAAGGCGCGGACCTCGAGCTGGCGACCTTGGGCGATGCGCGGCACGCGAACAACGAGTCGCTGCGGGTTCACGCGCAGCACGCGAAGCTCCTGCGCACCGAGGCGCACGCGAATGGCGCGTCGGTCGCCGCGGGGAAAACCTCGGCCGTGAATGGTCCAGCGGCCGCCCTCGGGCGCGTAGGGCGGGTCCACGGATTCGATGCGCATACCGCCGCGAACTTCGAAGGCCGGCGTTTGTGCACGGAGGTTTCCCGCTTCGATGGTGAACACATCCGAACCGGCCTGCGCCGGTGCCGTGACGACGATCTCGCCGTCCGTCGCGCGCTGCACGGCGACGGCACGGCCTCCGTAGCTCACTCGGAGCGGCGCGGCGCTTCGAAAACCCGTGCCGAGAATGCGGACCGTGTCGCCGGCATTGGCGGACGTCGGCACCACCTGGTCCGCGCGAAGGGTCTGGGAGCCAGCCGTTACGCGAAAGCGGGGACCGTCGTAGCGCTGACCGCCGCTCTCCAGGGTGATCGCGCCGGTGCGCGCCCCGGCGGGCACGATCAGCGTGCAGCGATTGACCGTACAGCGGCGTACCTCCATCGGGACGCCACCGAGAAAGAAGCGGCTGCCCCGCATGTTTCGCCCGACCACGACGAGCTCCGAACCGACAGGACCGGAGCGTGGCCGAATCTGCTCGACCACCGGGCGAGCGCCGCCGCCGCCGCGACGCTGGGCCGCGGCGGGAGCTTGGGCGAGCAGAAGGGCCGTGAGGCCGGCGAGGGTCGCGAGAGCACGCATAGCCGGGAGCCTACGCGAAAGCCGCGAAAAGATTCATGGGTGGTCTTCGCCTTGACGGAAGCCCACCTTTGGCTACATCCCTCTAGCGAATGAGCATCGACATCGAAACCGCGTACGCTAGCTACGTGGCCCGCTTTGAGGACCGCCTTGGTCCCAAGCCGGCCGGCGCGTTCGCGAAGTTCGGCAAGACGATGATTCAGCGGCTGACGCGGGAAGACTTTCCGCCGAAGCTTGAGAACTACCTGCACTGGCACTCCGAGTGCAAACGGCTGCTCGGCAGCGGCGCCACCATTAGCGACGCTCTGGTGCTGGAGTTCGAAGAGGCGAGCGCCTGGCTTGCCATCGACCCGCCGAACATTCTCGAGCTCTTCAGCGGCGAGCTGGGCGTGCCCGAAAAGGTCGTCACCTCGCCGAACGATCCAAAGAAGACCGTTCAGTAGGCAAGCGCCCCACTTGGTTCGCGGGCGCTGCGTTTAGACTGCGAGCTGCGCTCTACCGCCAGCTGCGCCTACGGCGAGCGCCGCGCTCAGTACGAGCGAGGAAGGGCGTCGAGGTCGACGGTGTCGAGGGCGAATCGAATGAGCGCGCTGCGACTCATCTTTCGGTGCCCTTGGGCCTTGAGGTAGGCAACCTTTTCGTTCAGACGCGCCAGATCTTCCTTGTAGAGGGAGATGCAGATCACGTCGTAGTGATCGGGCTTCTTGCTCTTCTTGGTTTTGGACTTCGCGGTGCTTCGCTTCTTGCTGCCACCGCCGTCAAAAGTTTCACGAAGTACTGCGTTGACCTCGTCCTCCTCGAGAACCTCGTTGACCCGTG
>JBCCRV010000844.1:0-2228 GCA_039201085.1 Myxococcota bacterium
CATACACGTCAGAAGCGCGCTCTCATCGAGCAAAGCCTCGCTCTTGAACCGCCCCTGCCAAAACCGCCCCGTGCACCCGTCTTCCTCGTTGGCGCGCCGCGCAATCCACTCGTTCAGCGCCCGCATCATCCAGCTCAGGCTCGACAGCCGCCCCCGCCACTCCGCCACCCGCTCGGCCTTCTGCGTCTCGCTCAGCCCCTCGTAGTTCGCCACGCCCATCGGGAACACCTTGCCGTACCGCTCCACCACTTCCGCGGACGACCACGCAGCCGCCACTTCGGTCAGCAGCGTCAGCACCAAATGCAGGTGGTTCGCCATCACCGCATACGCCGGCACGTCAATCGCAAACACCGACGTCAGAAACTTCAGCCGGTCCACAATCCACTGCCGACGGTGCTCGTAGTCACGACCCGAGTACGTGTCGTACCCACACAGAAACGCCCGGCGCACACACCGCGAAATGCAGTGGTAGTGCCGGGTCGTTTCTTCATCCACTTGCTCCGAGCGCGCTTGCGTCATGCACGCCGTCTCGAATCCGCACGGCGTGGGTTGCTCTAAAAGTGGCTGTCCTTCGACACGCTCGTCTTGGTTCTTTGAACGCTTCGCCGCGTTCCTCACGAAACGTCGCGCATGACTCGGGGTCACCGTGATTCGCTACATCTTCGGTGTAAGGCTCTTTCATCCTCAACTTTCTGCCGGTTTATCCCGGCGCACTGGGTGTCCTTAAACCTTTTCTAGTAAACCTTTTCCTCTCCTTATTAGTCGTACGGTTCGAGGTCGACGATCGCCATCTCTTCCACGTGTGACTTCTTGACGCCGAAAACGGCCAACTTCCGCGAATACCCGTCGGAGACGTCCTCCATGCCCGGTAGAAGCAGATCGGTGCTCGTTAGCCAGTCGTCCATCTGCGCAAAGAGATCGGCTTCAATTTGGTCAACAACGTCTTCGTCTTCGTCTTCGTCGAGTCGGTCGTCGTCAACATCGTCGATTGCCCAGGAGTGCTCACCGCTCAGGTTTCCGTGCGCGTAGTGGAACGCTTGTAGACCCCAAAACCCGACCGTCTCGCCCAGCGTGGAGCTCCATGCGTGTGCGCAGCTCCGAATCCACTCTCGTCCTTCGAGGCTATACGTTCCAAGACGCTTGATACATAGCGTCCACGGCATGCCCTTCATTCGTAGAATGAATAGCTGTGAGACTTCTTCAGGCACCAGCCTCTTATGCGCATCGGTGTGGACGGGCCGGTCAGGGAAGCAGTTGCACACTTCCTCGACGGAATCTCGAACAGCGAGCACTTCCCAGCGACGCTCCTCCTGGAACACGCGTCGCAGCCCTTCAGCATGACGGTTCAGCGCCGGGTCAAGTCTCTGGCGGCTGCGTTTCATCACTAGGGAAGGACCTTTCTTATTCTCGAGGAACGGTTTTGCGTACTTCCGAAGGAGCTGAACGTTCTCATGCTTTCTGTAGGCAATGGCTGCCTGCATCGGACTCTCCCCTCCGTCCCATACGACTGTAGGGTCTGCCCCCGCTTCCAAAAGGAGCTTGAGAACATCGGTGCTAGATGTCGCTGCAGCCCAAACAGCACCATGACCCACGTTCGGATCCACTCCCCGAGAGATCAGCTGCCGAACGTCCTCGGCGCTCCCAAACTTTACAGCCAACGTGAGGATTGAGCGTCCCATGTCGCTGACCTCATGTATGGAAGACCCTTCTTCTTGGAGGAAGCTCTCGACGCGGTGGAGACCGCCTGACTTGAACAGTCTGACGACCGCTTGATGAGGGAATGGCATCAACTATCTCCGTGGTAGGATGGAAAGTACCGCCGTGAACACGCTGCGACCAGTTCTCGAAGGGTTTCGTATTCGGGCTGCCCGACCGAACCTGGCCCCGGCGCGACTGATTACTGCCTTCTTTCGCGATGTCGGTTCCCGCAGGGTAATCCACGTCGCCAATGGCCCGAATGACCAAAGTGCACCGTGACGGATCATGGTGCGAGTTTGAGACCCACGCGTACTTATGTTTTGCGGCCGCAGCTTGACTTCCGTTACCAGCAGGGAACGTAGGTCAGCGTTGTCAATGAAGTCGGCCGGTAACGCCCTCGAGAACAGAAAATCCGGAAATGAGTTACCTCGGCTTGCTCCGATGCGGCCAACCTCAAGATAGCCTGGTGTCGGGCACGGCACACCCGAACCGGCTGGGGCGTAGTCCCGAAGTCTGTTGAATTTGAAGAG
>JBCCRV010000845.1:0-2205 GCA_039201085.1 Myxococcota bacterium
GCGTGCCTGCCCTTTGCGATTTGGTTTTACCTCGCGATCGAAGGCGTCGCGAACGCCGCCGAAGAAGCGCGCGATCCGCAGCGAAACGTGGCCATCGGATTTGGCGCCGCCATCTTCACCCTCGTCATCCTTGCGCTGGGCGTGTTCTTTACGGCGACATCCGTTGCGGGATGGCGCGCCATCGTCTTTCCGCCGGGGAGCACGGAGATGAGCGATGCCCCCCTACCCCTGGCGCTCGCGCACGTCGTGAGTCCCGAATCCGCGCTCTACACCATGTTGCTCGGCATCGGGCTTCTCGGGCTGATCGCATCGTTTCACGGCATCATTCTCGCGGCGGGCCGAGCCACGATGGAGTTTGGGCGCTCGGGCTATGCGCCGCGCATCCTGGGGCGCGTGCACCCAACGCGCGCCACGCCGACCGTCGCGCTCCTCGTCAACCTCGGCCTGGGGCTCGTGGCCATCACCACCGGACGCACGGGCGAGATCATCACGCTGGCGTGCTTCGGCGCACTCTCGCTCTACATCCTCTCGATGATCGCGCTGATCGTGCTGCGCAAACGCGAGCCGGAGCTCGAGCGCCCCTTTCGCGCCGTCGCCTACCCGGCCTTCCCTCTCATCGCCCTCACGATCGCGGCGCTCTCGCTCGTCGCGATGTCGATCTACAACCCGATCATCGCGGCCATCTTCTTCGCCATCGTGGCCCTCGCCATTGGGTACTACTTCCTCTTCGTTCGTGGGCAGATCGACGAAGACTGGGCGAAACAAGACGTCTAGCGCTGGCAAGCGTTCAGTCCGATCATTCCGCTGCCGCAGCCAGCTGCACGGACGCCAGCAAGAACAGTCCCGCCACGACAACGCTTCCGAGGGTGCGCACATGGTTCCACCGGGTCCACACCCGTCCGTACGTCGCCCAATAGGCGTGCCCGTCTGCGCTCGTAGGGGCGAGGGCATCGAGCTGGTTGTTCATCGGAACGTTGCCCGCCGCCGTGACGAGGAAGACCGACGTCACGTAGACGATGGCTGCCGCGATGATGAAACCCTGCGGGGCGCCGCTTAGCTTCAGCCACGCGTAGATGGCCATTGCGAGCGTCGCGGGAACGAGCGCCATGAAGATGGCGAGAAACGTCGAGCGGTACACGGTTCGGTTGAGCTGCTGCATCGACTCCATCCCGCCTGCCGGTTCTGCATCGAGCAGGCCACGCATCACGAAGTCCGAAAAGGACTGAAAGACACCGCCGACCAGCGCGCTCGAAAGGCCGAGCGCGAGGCATGCGTACACCACCCAGCTCATGACCATGCTCCGGCGGCGGCGGCATCGCGCGCGTAGTCGGCGAAGTCCTTCGGAGCGCGACCGAGGGCGCGCTGAACTCCGTCCGTCGTGGACGCGTTGCGTCCGTCGAGCACGGTCGTGAAGAGATAGTCGAGCATCCAGACGACGTCCTTCGGCGCGCCGGATTCTTTGGCGCCGCTCACGAAGGCTTCGTGGGGCACCTCCGTGAACGCGATCGCACGACCGGTGGCCTTCGAGAGTTCGGCGCACACCTCCGGGAAGGTCATCGCACGGGGGCCCGTCACTTCGTAAATCTCACCCACGTGGCCGTCCTCCGTGAGAGCGGCGACCGCAACGTCCGCGATGTCGTCCACGTCGACGAAGGGTTCCGGTACGCTGCCGGCCGGCAGGGTCACGTGACCCGCCATGACCATGTCCGCGAAGGCGCCTTCGGAAAAGTTCTGATCGAACCAGCTAGCGCGCACGACGGTGGCCGGGACGCCGCCCTCGAGCACGATACGCTCGCACTTCTGGGCTTCTTCTTCGCCCCGGCCGCTGAGCAGGACGAGCCGCTCGACGCCGTGGGCTTCGGCCTTGCGCACCAGCAAGCGAATCGCATCGGCGGCGCCGGGCATCGCCAAGTCCGGTGAGTAGGAAATGTAAACGGCAACAGCGCCTTCGAGGCAGGCGTCCCATCCGGAGGCATGCTGCCAGTCAAAGGCGGGGCGCGCCGAACGCGAACCGCGCCGCACGGGAAGGCCCTTGGCCTCCAGACGCTGAACAATGCGGCGGCCGGTCTTGCCGGAGGCGCCGAGGACGAGCATGAATTGGTTGTGCTAATGCGCTTCTAACCACATAATGTTTGGGGCCCAGATATTGACCTGTGACGTACTACAACTCTTATCATTTCAGGTGACAGCTAATACCAGTAATAA
>JBCCRV010000846.1:0-2169 GCA_039201085.1 Myxococcota bacterium
AGGCGCCGTGGTCGGCGGCGAGCTTCGGCGCGACCGCGCACGCGTCATTCGCCGCCTCAAGCGAAGCGGCGTCGATGTGGTCACGGGACCGCCCGGCCCGGCTTCTTTGCGCATGCTCGAGCGCTACGTGCGCATCAAACGGCGGAGCCTCATCGGATGAGCACCCAGCCCCGGAGCGTGGCCTTTCGAAAGTTGCGCGAAGCCGAATGGCACGAGCTCGACCAGCTCACGGAGCGCGCGCTGAAGGGCGGGCTCGCAAAGCTCACCGGCGCCGAGCTCCGCCGTCTGCCCGTGCTCTACCGGCAGACCCTTTCGGCGCTCAGCGTGGCGCGGCGCACGGCCCTCGATCCTACGCTCATCGCGTATTTGGAAGCGCTCAGCGGACGCGCATACCTCGCCGTGTATGGAAGTCGCCGCCAAACGCGCGGCGCCCTGCGGCGCGCCTTGGCGCACGCCTTTCCGCGCCAAGTGCGCGCCCTCGCCGCGGAGGTCGCTCTAAGCCTGGCGATCACCGCCACCGGGGTGATGGTGGCCATGCTCCTGATGAACGAAGACCTGGGCTGGTACGACGCCTTCGTCGATCCGGGCCTCGCCAGCGGCCGCGACCCGCAGGCGTCCACCGAATCGCTGCGCAGCGCCCTCTATGATTCCGGCGACGGCAGTTCGCTCACGGTCTTCGCGTCTTTCCTCTTCACGCACAACTCGCAGGTGGCGCTCACGTGCTTTGCGCTCGGCTTCGCCGCCGGCGTGCCGACGATGATCCTGCTCTTCACGAACGGCCTGATGCTGGGCGCGTTCCTTTCGCTCTACGCCTCGCGCGGCATGCTCGTACCGCTCCTCGGCTGGCTGCTGCCGCACGGCATTCCGGAGATCGGTGCGATCATTTTGTGCGGCGCCGCGGGCATGCACCTCGGCCGCTCGATGCTCTGGCCGGGAAGGCTCACGGTGCGCGCGTCGCTCAAGGCGGCGGGCCGGCGCGCCTCGATGGTCGTCTTCGGCAGCGTCGCGCTCCTCGCAATCGCGGGCGTGCTCGAAGGCGTGCTGCGTCAGGTGATTCGCGACGACGTGACTCGCTTCAGCCTAGCGACCTTCAACGCCGTCTGGTTCCTTGGTTGGCTGCTCCTCGGCGGTCGCAAGTCGGAGGCCCAGGATGGCGACTGATCGCCGAAAGACCCTGGAGCTCGTCGGCCCCGAAGGCGTTCCCCTTCGCTTCGAGCCCGCCATGCTCATCGAGCGTGTCTTTGCCCTCGGCATCGACCTCGTGGTCATCGGCGTGACCTTCGCGTTCATCGCCTTCGTGAGCTTCTACGCCGTCGCCGTGCTGGGCCTCATCGAACCGCTGGCGCTCACCCTCGTGGCCATCTTCGTGCTGCGCTTCGGCTACTTCACCTTCTTCGAGCTGCGCTGGCAGGGCGCCACACCCGGCAAGCGCCTGATGAACATTAAGGTCGTCAGCCGCGACGGAACGGGCCTGACGACCGAAGCCGTCGTCGCGCGCAACCTCATGCGCGACGTCGAACTGCTCCTGCCCCTGCAGGTGCTGGCCAATCCCGAGCAGCTCTTTGGCGACCTGCCATGGTGGCTCATCACCGCCGCCGTACTTTGGCTGGCGCTCGTGCTGCTCCTTCCCTTCTACGCCAAGGAGCGCGTGCGCGTCGGCGACGTCGTCGGCGGCACGCTGGTGGTCCGCGTGCCGCGCTCCAAGCTCGCCGTCGACGAAGCGTCCCGCGCCACCGTCGAAATCCGCTTCACCCCCAAACAGCTCTCGGTCTACGGCGAGCGCGAGCTCGAAACGCTGCGCGCCCTGCTCGTCGACTTCGACGACGGCCGCGCCACCGCCCAGGACCTGCTCGTCGTCGCCCGCACCATCGCCAGCCGAATCGGCTTCAGCGACGACGCCCCCAGCCGCGCCCCTGTGCATTTCCTACGCGCGTTCTACAAGGCCCAGCGCGCCACCCTTGAAAAGGGCTTGCTCTTCGGCAAACGCAAAGCATCGAAGAACGACCCGAGCTAAACTGCACGCCGGGCTAGACCCAATGCCGTTCACTTAGCGACACCGTCCCGTCTTTTACGAGTCTTTTTAGGGTAGTTACTCATCTTGATTTTGACGGCTCTCGGATAGCGCCGTTTGGAACGACGCGGTGGGAGTACAAAGTCGATGATTCGCTC
>JBCCRV010000847.1:0-2160 GCA_039201085.1 Myxococcota bacterium
CAAGTTCCTGACGTCCGGTCGCCTGCAGAGCCTGACGCAACGCGAGATCGACGTCGCGATTCGCGTCACGCAGACGCCGGAAGAAACGCTCGTGGGCCGAAGCGTCTACGCGATGGAGTTTCAAGTCTTTGCGAGCCCCGAACTGACGCGCAGCACGAAGGACTACCGCAAGCTGCCTTGGGTGATTTGGCACGAGGCGGCACGCGCCACCCTGGCCGAGCAATGGGTTGCGGAGAACCTCCCGACGGGATGCATTTGCGGACGCGTCGTATCCGCGGTGTCGATGATGGACTTGGTGCAGGCCGGGGTGGGCGCAGCGATCCTGCCGCGAAAGCACGCGCTCCTGGCCGGGCTGGAGCCGCTCTCACCGGTCCTCGAAGAGTTTACCACGCCCGTATGGGTGCTGACCCATCGCGACCTCGCCTCCAGTGCGCGCGTGCGCGCAGTGACGGACCACATCTACCGCGTGCTGCGCGACTTCGGCCGCGAAGACGGCGCTTAGAGCTCGGCACGCCGCACGGGATCGAGCAGCGCGCCCCAGTCCGCGTCGTATGGATGAACGCGCCTTCGTCCGTCGGCGAGTGGACGGCCTTCGTTGGCCCACTGAAAAAGGCCCCCAGCGAGGTTGAAGACACGCCGAAAACCCGCAGCGCGAAGGCGCTCCGCCACAGCGGCGGAACGGTAGCCAACGCTGCAGTACACGACGATGCGGGCGTCGCGGTCGGACGGGGACAAGAAGGAAAACGTCGTTGCGCCGGGGTCTACGCGTCGCGCGCCCGCGAGGTGACTGGTGGCGAACTCGTCCGCTTCGCGCGCGTCGAGCAGCACCACCTCAACGTCCTCCCGCAGCCATCGGGCCAGCTGCGCGGTGCTCGCCCAGGGCACGCCGGGGTGACGGGCATCGATGGCGGGTACCAGGGCGAGCGGACCTTGCGCGCGCACGTACGACACGCCCAGCAGGCCCGCGGCGGCAAAAAAGCCTACGATTGCGACGGTTCGTGCACGCACGCCGTAGTATACGTCGTACTTCGCCGCACGTTAGGGGAGCGGGGCGCCGAAACATCGACCTTCGCAAGCGCTATGAGCCAGGTGCCCTCCTTCGAAAGCTACGGCGCGACCTTTGCGGACGCCTTTGCGGGCTACGCGCGCTACCTCGGCGGCGCGCTGACGGAGCCTTCGTGGACGAACTGGATCTACGTGCTCGGCGGACTTTCGCTGGCCGTGTACGGGCTCGAGCTCCTCGTCCCTTGGCGCAAGGGTCAGCCACGGGTACGGCGAGACTTTTGGATCGACGCCTTCTACATGGCGTTCAACTTCTTCCTCTTTTCCCTACTGGGCTGGCACGCCGTTTGGTCGGTCTTCGAGCTCGCCGTCGCCGATCTCCGGGGTGGGCTCGGGCTTACGGACGTTGCGGTGGATATCGCAGCCTGGCCCGTGGCCGTACAGCTCGGCGTCATGCTGGTGGCGCGCGACTTCCTGCACTACTGGATTCACCGTGTTCTCCATCGCATACCGTGGCTGTGGCGCTTTCACCGCGTGCACCACTCCACCACGCAGATGGGCTTTGCAGCACACCTTCGCTTTCACTGGATGGAAACGGTGGTCTACCGAACGCTCGAGTACATTCCCTTGGGTTTGATCGGCTTTGGCGTGCAGGAGTTCTTCGCCGTGCACTTGATCGCGCTGACGATTGGTCACCTCAACCACGCGAACATTCGCGTGCCCCTCGGCCCGCTTCGCTACGTGCTGAACTCGCCGCAGATGCATCTCTGGCACCACGCCCGCGAGCTACCGACCCGCTCCGGAGCGAACTTTGGGCTGACCTTCAGCCTGTGGGATTGGTTGTTCGGAACGGTTCACTGGCCGAATGACGACCCTGACCTACCTTTGGGATTCGACGGTGTCGAAAGCTATCCTACGGGATTCATCGCGCAGAACATCGAGCCCTTCCGCAGCGACGGGTGACGGATCCCCCGCGCGCGCGGTAGCCTTAGGGCTGCGCGCATGCGTGAGGAGACGACGATGCAGAGCTTAGGGCGTGGCTTAAATCAAAGGCGGGCAAAGGCCTTCGTGGGATGGCTGCTCGGCGCTGCCCTATTCGCCGGATGCGGCGACGACTCCAGCGCTCCCCCCGATAGCGGCGACATGGCCACCGCTGAC
>JBCCRV010000848.1:0-2130 GCA_039201085.1 Myxococcota bacterium
CACGCCCGCGAGCATAAGCTGGTACGGACGGGAGAGTTTGGGCAATGCGTCGAGCAGGCAGTTCAAGTCGCGACCGGCCTGCCCGGCGTCGAGGCAGAGGATTCGAAGGGCTTCGTCCGCCGCACCGTCATCTTGGTCGAACTGATCGAGGGCGACGCCGGGCGCGAGATGAAGGACCGATCCGCGGCACTTTGGGGTGGCGCGTTCCTTCGCCAGCGGAGTCGGCACGATGACGTGCCCGGCCGCGGCGAGGGCCCGATTGTGCCGCGCCACCCAACCTTCGTCTGCATGCACGAAGGATGCATCGTAAACGACGATGGGCGGGAGGCTGCCGCACAGGCCTTCGGGCCCGCAGAGGTGAATGGCGTCGTACTTTTCCCCTTCGAGCTGACGCTGGACCGCGCGGGCGAAGCCGTCGATGCCGCCCGCCTGAACGCGAAAGATGCGCGTGTCGCCGAGGCGTCCCTGGTGGGCTTGGCCGTCGCCGCGAAGGGCGACGATGTCGAGTTCGCCGCGAAGGGCGGTCGCCGCGGTCTCCGCTGGCGTTGGCGTGTCGCTCGGCACCCGCCCGTAGGCCACGATCAAGATGCGCGCGCGGGTCACCCCCCCATCCTACACAAATGGGGGTAAGGCGTGCCGAATCGCACCGATCTTCCGGCGATTCGCCCGGCCCGTCACAGAACGGGTCTTGCCTTCAAGGCCGGCCGGCGGCTACAACGTCTCGGCCCGCTCTTGGGCTCTGTGGAGGAACGCGTGAACGAGCTAGCCCGGTACCTGGTGGAACACATTGTTATCGACTTTGACGGCGCCATCACCATCGACCAGGTGCGCCAGTTCCTTCGGGACGAGGACAACCGGGAATCGCGCTCGCTGCTGGCCAAGCTGATCGAGGATAAGGGCGTGGACGACCTCATGGTTACGGTCGCGGACTGCCTCAAGGACCACATTCGCACGGGCATCAACGAGCGTGTCGTTCGCGACCAGCTCACCATGTACAGCGACTCCTAGGGCGATTTTCCAGCGCCTACGCACCCGGCAGGCTGCCCGTGACCGCCATGCGCACATCGGGTGCTGACGCGGTCCTGCCACGCGTCGCGCGCCTCGCACGCCAGGGATGGTTTTCTCGTCTCGAACCCGTATTTTGCGCTCGCCATCCGGCGCGGATTGCCTAAGCTCCCGAGCGATGCGGCGAATTACTGCGGTTTTGGTGCTCTCGCTCGCCTTCGTCGCGTGCGACGAGGACGAGCGTACGGGCGGCCAAGTCGAAACGGTCGACGTCGAGGCCGAGTCGCGAATCACCGAGCTCCCGGGCGTGAACACCTCCAACCTCTCCGGGCCTGGCCATCGACGGATGTGGGAGCAACTCGTCAACGACCTCCTTTCACCCTGCGGCGACCCCATCAGCGTGGCGGAGTGCGTGGCGAGTGGGAACGCGTGCGGTGCGTGTCGCACGGCGGCGGAGTACGTGGGCCGGCTTGTGGTCGACGGGCTTGAGCGCGGCGAGATCCGCGAGCTCTACCGGGCGCGCTTTTCCGGCGATCCCGTCGACATCCCGATCGAAGGTGCCCCGACGAAGGGCGCACTCATGGGGCCGGCGGTGACGATCGTGGAGTTTTCCGATTTTCAATGTCCGTACTGCGGACTGGCCACGCCTGTGATTCGCGAGGTCCTTCACGATTTCGAAGAAGACGTGCGTGTTGTGTTCAAGCACTACCCCCTTTCGAGCCATGACTACGCGATCCCCGCGGCGAAGGCGGCGGTCGCTGCGATGCGGCAGAACAAGTTCTGGGAGATGCACGATCTGCTCTTCGAGCATCAGGATGCGCTGACCCCATCGGACCTCCGCCGCTACGCGACGCAGCTCGAGCTCGACATGGAGCGCTTCGAAGCCGACATGAACGACCCGGAGACGCAGGCACTGGTCGAGCTGAACCAGTCCGAAGGCCGCGCCGTTGGCGTCCAGGGCACGCCGTCGATCTACATCAACGGGCGCCGTTTCGAAGAGCCGTTCCCCAATCTCGCGGCCTACGTGCGCGAAGCCATCGCGCTCGCACGTTAGCACGCCGTTGAAAAACTCCGCGGCGCGCTGTAAGCAACCTTCCCGCCGTGACCACTCGTCCAATGGTGTGC
>JBCCRV010000849.1:0-2039 GCA_039201085.1 Myxococcota bacterium
CACGCGCGCACGGCGACGACCAGCTGCACCGACTTCGCGCAGAGGCCGCGTCCCTTCGCGAGGCGGTGGTATCCGCCTCGCAAACCGTCGACGAAAGCCGGCGGGCTGCGGACGCCGCCGAGCAAGCGCTCGTGGCGCTTCGAGCGGAGCACGCGAGCGCAAACGCCGCTGCGAGCGACGCGGCGGCGAGCGATTCCGCCGAAGTCGAGGCCCGGGCCGCCGCCCAGGAAGCGGCCCTTGGCGAAGCCAAGGAAGTGGCCGCGGCGAGCGCGGAGAAGGTTCAGGCCCTGGAAGCGCAGCTGGCGGAACAGAAGTCCGCTGCATCGTCGGAGCTTTCGGCGGAACAAGCGCGTCGCGAGGAAGCGGAAGCGGCCAGCGAAGCCTTGAGGAAGGACGCAGCGGCGAGCGGCGAGCGGCTTTCGTCGCTCCGTACATCGCTCTTAGAAGCCCGGCGCGCCCTCGATGTGCTTCAACCTTCGAGCGCAAGCCGCTCAACGCAGATCACCGCCGTCGGTGTCGAGGCGCCGGACACGGCCGACGACCCGAAGATGGCGCCGCAGGGCGCCGACGACACGCTGCTCCGTTCACTGACGGCCCAGCTCGAAGAACGCGACGACCGCATTCGCGCGCTGGAACGGAAGCTCGATGGCGCGACGGGCGACGGCTCCACGGACGCACTCGAGCTCGAAGAACGCGTGGAGCGCCTGCGAGAAGCCCTCTCGCACGAGCGTTCGGCGCGTGAAGCGGCCGACGAACGCGTCGTGCAGCTGCTCAAAGACAGCCGCGCCTCCGGAAGCGAAGCCGAACTCTCGGCGGAGCTCGCCCGCCGACAGGCCGAACTGACTGCCGCCGTCGAAAAGCGCCAAACACTCGAAGTCGACGTAGATAGCCTCCGCGGCGTCTGCGAGCGCACCCGTGAGGGACTCGAATCGCTTCTCGCCGACGCAGACGCCGACGAAGAAGCCGCCCGCCGCATCGGCTCGCTGCTCGACATCCTAAGCGGTTACTAAGCGGCGTCGCGGGCGACGTTTTGAACCACTGAGGACGATCAGAGCCTGTTGTACGTTCCCCTTACTACGAGCCGGTATGAACCCGTGATCCAAGGCTGCACTCGCGTCGAATTCGCCTGAGTCGCAGCCGGGTCATGTGCGTGCGCTGTAAAAAATGGATCTTGCGTCCGACTTTTGCGATCGGATCGCGATTCCAATGCGGTCTGCAAATACTTGATATTATTGATTTTTTTTTTGCGATTTACTCAAACAGGGTGAATAGCGTATTGATATGTCGCTTGACGTGGAACTTCTTTGGTGTCTCGTTCGGGGCATGGGACGACGTTTCTCTCTGCCCTTTTGCTGTTGTCTGGTCGCCATCGGTTGCCAGCAGCCAACCCCTGACGTTGAGGCCAATGCGGCATCGGCGACACCGTCTTCGCTGGCTCGCACACGGGGAGAGGGCTCGCTCAACGCGTCACTTTCCGTGACGAGCCAGGGGCAGGCGGAGATCACGATTCCCATCCGCGCGATCCCTGCCCGCAATGAACTGTCGCCGTCGCTTGCTTTCACCTACCGCAGCGGCGACCGGCACGGCGTGCTCGGACGAGGGTTTGTGCTCGACGGGGTATCGCGGATCACGCGCTGCGCGCGCACGCCGGCGACGGACGGCTACACGAGGCGAGTTCAATACGACGAGGGTGATGCTTACTGCTTGGATGGACAGCGCCTTCTTGAGCACCACAAGCACGGCGCCTACACGGACTTTCGCACGGAGCGCGAATCGTTCTTGCTCATTCGGGCCTACTTCGGCGGCAACCGAGACGATGGCCCGAACCACTGGCGCGTGCGCGCCCCCGATGGCGAAGTTCGCTGGTACGGGACGGCGAGTGAAAACGCCCGAAATCCGCTGTCGGACGAGACCGTCCTGGCCGAATGGATGATCGCCCGCACTGAGGACTCCTTCGGCAACGCTATGCGTTTCGTGTGGTCCGAGGACCCGCGATGGCCGGATGTGCGTGGTCCGCGCGGCGCGATCGGAGAGCGTAC
>JBCCRV010000850.1:0-1834 GCA_039201085.1 Myxococcota bacterium
CGGGTGTCGTCGTCGAAGGTGCCCGATGCGAAGTCGGGCACGCCCCGCATGCCGTTTTCCTCCACGCCGCTCGGAATGGTGGATGAGAAAAGATCGAAGTCGAGGTCGTTGTTCAGATTCCGGCTTGATTCGGAAATCGAGTGCCGCGATGGGGGTACGAAGAGCACGTTGTTGCGGCTGATCACATGGCGAATGATGCGGGAGCCGCCGCCGAAGCCGGCGAAGCCCGTCCCGTCACGATTGGTCAGCGTGTTGTGAAAGACGTATTGAAAACCGCGCTGCCAGTCGACGGAGCTGGCAAAGCCCATCTTCAAGAAGTTGCCGCGCGCATCGTCCCCCGGCGTACGTTCACTCCGGCCGACGACGTTGCGAAAGACATAGAGCGGACCGATCGATACGGGCGCGTTTCCGATCGCCTGAAAGCAGTGGTCGACGTAGTTGGCGTAGACGCGCACGTTTCGAACGCCGCCTTCGACTTCGATCCCGTCGTCCCAGCAGTTCGCGAGGTAGTTGCCGTAGAGGTCCGAATCGGGCCCGGGGTAGCCGCGAAACGAACCGTTGTCGCCGCCGCCGAAGATGTCGTTGTAGTAGTGGTCCGCGTCCGAGAAGACCTCGTTGAAGCGGATCACATGGTTGCCGCTGCTGTGGTAAAGGCCGACGGCCTGCGGGCCCGAGGGATGGGTGCTGCATTGACTGGCGCTGCGGCAGTTCTCTTCGCCCCAATTGTTTGAATCGTGGTTTGGGTGGTGAATGCGGTTTCGCTGCACGACGATCCGCGTCAGCTCGGAGCGGTTCGAATGGACCGCCGCGTGCGCGTTGTGGCCGAACTCGCGCTGAAAGCCGCGGCCGCCCCAGGCGCTGATATCGTTGTCCTCGATCACGATGTCGGACACGTTGTCGCCAAGTCGAATGGCGTGCTGCTCCGCGCCGCGGAGGCGAAAGTTGCGCAGGATGACATAGCGAGCCTCCTGAACGTTGATGTTGTAGCGGCCGTCGACCTCGAAGAGCTGGCCGCCGCCATCGTAGACCCGGTAGGCGTCCGGCGTGCCCGACTCGTTGATGACGAGCGTGCGGGATGACGCTTCGACCTCGATGCGCTCACCCTCGGGAAAGTCCTCGCTCCAAGTTTCGAACCGAAGGTCAGCGGACTCGCCCGTGCCTTCGAGGCGCAATTCAACCTCGTACTCGGTTCCCGGCTGCAGATCGACCAGGCTCCCGCGGTAGTCCGCGCGCTCGAGGTCCGTGCCTTCGATGGGCAGGTAAGGCAGGGGCAGGCCGTCCCGCCATTCGCCGCCCGGCACGCGAAAGCGCACGCGGACTTCCCGGTCCTCTTCGCCGCCGTCTGGGCTCCAATAGAGGCCAACGTTGTGAAAGGTCGGCACGGCAGATGGCTCGTCCGCGCGCACCGTGGCGGCGCTAGAAAGGCAAAACAGGATCACCAACCCGCGTTTCATGCCTTCCTCGATGCCAGGTCCGGTGGGGACCGGGCAGTAACGCGGGTGGCGCCGATCGGCGAGCTGCCGGTCTAGGGCCTGTCTTCAAATGAACACCCATGCCTTCACGCCCAGCTCATCCACGATTTTGCCGTCTCTTCGGCTCGAAATCCGCTGGGGATTCCTTCGCCTCGTAGACGCAAACTCGACGACGAGCGGACCACGAATCCACGGGCGTTCATTTGAAGACAGGCCCTAGAGAAGCGATCCGCTTTCTCGAGCGTTAGGGATCGACCGCTCGACGCAGTTGTGATCCCTTCAGTGGATGAGATGGCACATTCCGAAAGGTCTGACTGCTCGCGAGAAGCGCGTGGTCAGCCGGCTTCGTCGACGTAGCCGGC
>JBCCRV010000851.1:0-1803 GCA_039201085.1 Myxococcota bacterium
GGCAACCCGTTTGAAAAGACTTGCGCCTGGCGCGCGTACACTGGCTTCAAGCTTTGCCCAGACGGGTACGAGCTCCCGAAGCGTTTGCTTCGAAAGGGGGGCTTCAACGCTTTGCTCACGGACCTCGCGAAGGTCCGCTTGGCCGATGCCATAGGCTGAGAGCACGCCCGCGAGCGGGTGCAGGAGCACGCGCTCGATGCCCAGCGCGTCGGCGACGAGGCATGCGTGCTGACCGCCGGCACCGCCGAACGCGCACAGGGTGTACTCGGTCACGTCGTAGCCGCGCTGAACAGAGATCTTCTTGATGGCCGCGGCCATATTGTCGACGGCGACAGCAAGGAAGCCGTCCGCAAGGGCCTCGGGCGTCGGGCGTCTGCCCGTGGCCTCGGCAACGTGGTCGCCGAGTGCATCGAAGCGCGCGTGAACGGCGGCCACGTCGAGGGGCTGACGCCCGTCTTCGCCGAACACCTTGGGAAAGTACTCGGGGCGAAGTCGGCCGAGGGCCACGTGGCAATCCGTGACGGTGAGCGGGCCGCCGGCGCCGTACGCGGCGGGCCCCGGAACGGCGCCGGCCGACTCGGGACCGACGCGCATGCGTGCGCCGTCGAAGTGAAGGACCGAACCGCCGCCGGCGGCCACCGTATGCACCGCCATCATCGGCGCCACGATGCGCACGCCCGCGAGCGACCTTTCGTAAGAGCGCTCCAGCTCGCCGGCGTAGTGGGACACGTCCGTCGACGTGCCGCCCATGTCAAAGCCGATAAGTCTTTCAAAGCCCGCGGCCCGGCCTGCGCCGATCATGCCCACCACGCCGCCCGCGGGTCCGGAAAGGAGCGCATCCTTGCCGCGAAAGCGGTTGGCCGGCGCCAGGCCCCCGCTCGACTTCATGAAGAGCAGCGCGTCCGCCGATTCCCCCAGATCGCCGCGGACCTGCTTTACGTAGCGGCGAAGGATTGGCGTGAGGTAGGCGTCCGCCACGGTGGTGTCGCCTCGGGAGACGAGCTTCATCATCGGCGCGATTTCGTGGCTCGGGCAGACCTCCGTAAAGCCAACCTCGCGCGCGATGGATGCGACGGCAGCTTCGTGCGCGGTGAAGCGGTAGCCGTGCATGAATACGATCGCCACGGAGCGAAGCCCCGCGTTGAAGGCGCCCTGGAGCGCTTCGCGCGCGGCCGATTCATCGAGGGGGCGAAGCACGTCGCCGCGGGCGCCGACCCGTTCGTCGACCTCGAGGACCGTTTCGTAGAGCATCGACGGAAGTTCGATGTCCAAGGCGAAGAGCTTGGGCCGCGCTTGGTAACCGATGCGCAACGCATCCGCGAAGCCGCGCGTGGTGACCAGCAGCGTTCGTTCGCCCTTGCGCTCGAGGAGGGCGTTGGTGGCCACCGTCGTGCCAATGCGAACAGACTCGATGGCGTGCGGGTGTAGGGCATCGTCTGCAGCGAGGCCCATGAGATGGCGAATCGCGTGAAGGGCGGCGTCGTCTCGCCGGCCCGGCTGTTCGGAAAGAAGCTTGTGCGTGCGGGTTTCGCCTTCGGGCGTTCGTGCGATGACGTCGGTGAAGGTGCCCCCGCGGTCGATGCAAAACTGCCAGCCCATCGCCGGAGCATCGCACACAGCCGTTTTGGCGTCTGCTTTGAGCGACGGCGTGCTTCTTGGGTCGTGGTGAGAGGAGCGCCGGTGGGGGACCGGCGTGCTGCGCGGCCCACCCCGCGGGGGCGAGCTGGGGGCCCCGTACTGTGGACGCGACTCGCTTCGCTCGCGGTCCACGCCGCCGCCTACGGCGTCGGGCCCCAATCGCCC
>JBCCRV010000852.1:0-1768 GCA_039201085.1 Myxococcota bacterium
ACCATCGTTGCGAGGCGGGAACTCATGGTAATTTCAGGCGTTTTCCCAACATGGGAAAGGAGATTTCGCTCTATCGCAATCTCCGTGATCTTCTTGTAGTGGAGCGGTTTACCGACGAGACGGAGGATCTCCACTGCAGCTTCGGTGAATGTCATGGGTTCGTTCCCCAGGCCGTGAGGGCCGTGCGAGCGCGCGCGTTACCGCGCACGCGGAGTGTTGAAGTGGCCACGCGGAGCATCGCGTGGTTTCGCGGGGCCGACGGTACGGACCCGCGGTTTGAGCGCGGCCAAGGCCACGCGGCAGCTCCAGAAAAGCGTGTGTTGCAGCGGTCATGGAGCTTGCTTGGTCCGTATCATCGCCCCGCCGAAACCGCAACGTCCGACCCGCCAAAGGCGCACCTGCGTTGGCATGTTTGGCCGCTGCGAACCGCTTAGGGGCCTTCGTAGCGCAATACCGGAAGGCCGTCCTCGAAGCCGACGAGGCGCGCGGGAATCACCTCACCGCGACGAAGGCGCAGCGACGAGCGGTGCGTCACCTCGGGGAACACAAGCTTCGCCCACGTCTCCGCGAAACGGCTCCGGCAGCTCACCCGTCCACCGTGGCTGTACTCACCGTTTTCGAGTCGGCGAACCGAACCGACCCAGCTGACGGCGCAGCGATGCACGTTCTCGTCGCCACGGGCCGCGATGGCCGCCCAATCGCTTCCGATCGGGGGCGCCGGCGCGGGCGTCTCCACCGCGCCTTCGGCAGCAGAAACGTGCGCGACAAAGGCGACCCGCGGATGGCCCTCAAATCCCGGACCTTCCTCCACGCGTACGCGAATACGCTCACCCACCCGCACGAACTCCCGGAGCGAACGTGCTTCCGCCGCAAAGGCAAGATCGGCCCATCCGGCCCCCGTTTCGCCGACGCAGCGAACCAGCCGGCGCTCGCCGCCGTCCGCGAGCTCCGCCGGCTCGCCGAGAAAGCTGACGTCGCAAAGGCGCTCCTGGCCGATATAGGCCTCGGGCTGCAGGAGGATGTCACGCGGATCGATCGGCGCGTCGCCAGCGGGCGCACCCGGCATCGCCGGCGGCCAACCGGTGGTGGTTAGTTGGGCGACGACCTCCTCCACCGCAGGCGAGGCTTCGCTCCCGCACGCAATGAGCGCTGTTGCCACGAGCAGCCAAAGACGGCGCATCGCGGGACGATAGCGAGCCGAGCGCAACAACGCGAGCGCCCGGTTGACCGGGGGCCTGCTTCGGTCCATCGACTTTGTCGCTTTTTGGACGCGGGTGCAGCACCTCCCGTATGTGTGGGTTACGAGGCGATCACGTGGAAATGAGGACGCGGTTGAACACGGATTCGGGGCAAGTTCGGCGGAAGTGCGCCAACGACGCCCGCCGGCACGCATCTCGCTACGGCTTCGCCCCGCACCAAAGGCAGAGGCGACTCTGGAAAGGGCCAGGACAATGAAGGACAAGCACGTTGGCGTATTGCTGGGTGGCCTCGGCCCCGAGCGCGACATTTCGATTCAGACCGGCGATTCGGTGGCGGCGGCCCTCGAATCGAAGGGATATCGGGTCACCAAGATCTACGTCGACCAAGACATTGATCGCGTGCTTCGGCAAACGCCCGTCGACGTGGCCTTCAACGCACTCCACGGGGCGTATGGCGAGGATGGCTGCATTCAAGGACTGCTCGAGTGGATGAGCATCCCGTACACGGGCTCAGCCGTCCTTCCGAGCGCCCTCGCGATGGACAAACTGAAGGCGAAGGAGCTTTTTCG
>JBCCRV010000853.1:0-1382 GCA_039201085.1 Myxococcota bacterium
AGCGCCGACTCCGGCAGCGAAAGGAGACGCATGGCGTTCGCTACCGTGGAGCGATCCTTGCCCACCCGTTCGGCGATTTGCTCCTGCGTATGACCGAACTCGTCCGACAAGCGCTGAAACGCTCGGGCCGTTTCGATCGGATTCAGGTCTTCGCGCTGAAGGTTCTCGACGAGCGCGGCCTCGAAGGCGGCTTTGTCCGTCAGCTCGCGAACGAAGATGGGCACTTCCTTGAGCCCCGCCCGCTGCGCTGCGCGCCAGCGCCGTTCGCCTGCGATGATCTCGAAGCCCTTTCCGCTCTCGCGGACGAGAATCGGTTCGAGCAATCCGTGCGCCCGAATCGACGCAGCAAGCTCGTCGAGCGCTTCGTCATCAAAGTTGCGCCGCGGTTGGGAAACACCGGGGCGCAGCTCTTCGATGCGAGCGGTGCCGCCGCCCGCCCTCTTCAAAGGGGCCGCTGGAAGCAGTCCATCAAGGCCCCGACCGAGCCGTCGCTTGCTGCCCTTCCCCCGCGCGCTCAAGCCGCCTCTCCTTCGAGGTCATCAAGGATCTCGCGCGCCAGCGAGAGGTAGCGGTGACAGCCGCGCGATGCGGCGTCGTAGAGAATGACGGGCCGGCCGTGCGAAGGCGCCTCGGCCAAGCGCACGTTGCGGGGAATGACCGACTCGTAGACGCGGAAGTGTCCACGCACCTCATCGGCGACTTCGCGCGCAAGGTTGTTGCGGGCATCGAACATCGTCAGCGCGACGCCGTGCACTTCCAGGCTGGCGTTCAAACCGCTGCGCACGCGCTCGATTGTGCTGCTCAGCTGCGTCAGCCCTTCCAGCGCGTAGTACTCGCACTGGAGCGGCACGATGACGTGGTCCGCCGCCGTTAGCGCGTTGATCGTGAGAACGCCCAGCGAAGGCGGGCAGTCGACCAGCACGTAGTCGTAGCGGTCCAGCACGGGCTTCAGAACGCGCCGCAAACGGAACGCGCGGTCCTCTTCCAGCGCAAGCTCGCGCTCAATAGCAGCCAAGTCGGGACTCGCCGGCAAGACGTGAAGGAGGTCGAGTTCGGTCCGCTGAACCTCGTCGTCAAAGGCGCGCTCCTCGAGCAGTACGCGGTACGTTCCGCCGTCGTCGACGCGCACACCACAGCCCGTCGACGCGTTGCCCTGCGGGTCCATGTCGACGAGCAGCGTGCGGCGCTCACCCACGGCAAGACTCGCTGCAAGGTTTACGGCCGTCGTGGTCTTTCCCACGCCGCCCTTTTGGTTCGCAATGGCGAGCACCGAGGCCATGGGGTGGCCTACCACCGGCGGCGCCGCCTTTCCACCCCGCGAGCGCGACCGATTCAGGAAAACTTCGGGAGCGACTTCCACGGAGCCGAAATACCGGGTTCCG